>JAIRJR010000052.1 GCA_031260575.1 Tannerella sp. | reverse complement strand
ATCTTTTTGTCGGATCCTACTACAAACGTCGTAATAACGGGGACGAATCCCTTGTTCTTTCCTCCTGAATGTTCGGCAAGGCGTTCGAGCATTCTTTCGCCTTGCTGCCATGCTACGCCCATTGCAACAGAGAGATCACCCGCAGCATCCGACCAAATAATCGAAGGCGAAGCATTGATCTTACTTGCTGTGGCACGCATGTATTCAGGAGAATCCGGCCCGATAAACATTACGTTGTAACCGAGCGCATTGATGCGTTGAAGGTTTGGAATTACCTCTGCATTGAAGTGGTTAATACAGTTTCCACACCAGTCGCCGCGGTAGAACATAATCAGGGTCGGTCTGTCGCCGATGGCAGCATGAAGCGACCGAGAGGCGCCATTAAAAATTAAATTTATACCTGGTCTCAAAACAAAATTTGTAAATATTACTACCACTTTACCTCACCTTCCAGAATGTTTCCATCCACCATAGCCGACTGGGTTAATGAACCCTCTTTGTATTGCAGAGTCAGCATAATAAACGGCTCTGAGCCGGTATTGCGCCAACTCCTTTTGCCTTTGGGCAACACCTTGACTACATCGCCTTCGCCCACTGCAAATTGTTTCTCATCAACCTGAAACTCGCCGCTGCCCTTAATAACAATGTATAGTTCCTCGTTCTGGTCGTGCGTATGAAGGAACGGAACCGCCATGCCCGGAGGCATCAGTTGGAAAGAAGCCTCGACGCTTTTGGAGCCAAGCGCTTCGCCGATAAAAACTTTTCCCGGAATCTCAACGTCGGGGCCAAGTACGAGAATGTGTTCGCCCAAACCATCATATCTGCCAACCGAAATGGCTTCGTAGTTTGCGCCTTCAGAAATTTTTACAATCTTTTTCATTTTTTAAATTTTTTATTAATATTACTTATCAAAGATAATTTGCTTATCTTTGCGCTGCAAAATTACAATAAGTAATTTAATTTCGCAAGAGATAACATGTTGGTAATAAGATTACAGAAAGGTAAGTATTATTGATTAACAAAACAATAAAAGTCAAAAAAAAATGAAAAAATTTTTACACGAAGGAATTTGTCCCATACGGGATATCCTCAGCCGACTTGGCGACAAGTGGTCGTTATTAGTTCTTATATCGTTGAGTGCAAATGGAATAATGCGTTTTAATGACATCCATAAGTCAATCGGAGATATTTCTCAACGGATGCTGTCTGTAACGCTTCGGTCATTGGAAGCGGATGGATTGGTTGACAGAAAAATTTATCCCGAAGTTCCCCCGCGTGTAGAATATTGCTTGACAAAGTCAGGAGAAAAACTCATGCCACATTTGGACAATCTTACCGGTTGGGCAATCGAAAACATGCAAGATATTGTCAAGTCAAGAAAAAAGCAAGAGAACAAAAAAAGTGGCATTGCGAACTAAGTATATATTTTGGCTAAATGACATATTATTTTATTTTATAAAGGATTTTAAACTTTTTTGTATTTTTCATGTCACATTAATGTCAAAGATTTTATCTTATTACACGAATTGATTTTAAAAAAAAATTAAAGCATTTATGAGTATTTCAATACGTTCGCTAAATAAAATTTATCCGAATGGGAATCATGCCTTGAAAGATATCAACATGGAGATTCCAACCGGAATGTTTGGTTTATTAGGGCCTAACGGCGCAGGCAAATCCACACTCATGCGTATTTTGGTAGCTTTGATGGAGCCTACATCGGGCGAAGTTGAAGTATTTGGATATAATCTGCTGAAACAAAGGAAGGAAGTTCGTAGTATTCTCGGATATCTGCCACAGGATTTCCGATTTTTTGCTAAATATAAAACGTATGAATTTCTCGATTACGCCGCCCGTTTATCGGGTATGAATCATAGTAAACAACGTCGTCAAGCTGTTGACGAAATGCTGGAAAGTGTGGGTTTATTCGATGCACGGGAGCGGTATGCCAATCGATTATCCGGAGGGATGAAACGCCGCCTCGGCATTGCCCAGGCATTGATTCATAATCCCAAACTGATTATCGTTGATGAGCCGACAACCGGGCTTGACCCCGAAGAACGAATCCGTTTCCGGAATATTCTTGCCGAAATCAGCAAAAAAGATGTTTCCATTATCCTATCTACACATATTGTCGGGGATATATCGAGTACATGTAACTGCATGGCGCTGATGAATACAGGCGAATTAGCCTTTTATGGCGCTCCGCAGGATATGCTCAAAGAAACGGAAGGCAAGGTGTGGCGAATAAAGATTAAAAGTAATGAATTGCCGATTATTGATAAGAAGTATCCTGTAATTACGACAATACCCTCCGGAACCGGTTGGGAAGTTCAGGTTGTTGCAGATGAAATTGATGGTTACGATGCAGAACCCTACCCGCCTAATTTGGAACATGCCTATGTATATTACATGGAGAAGAAGCTAAACCGTTGGGTTAATGGATAAATTTTCCATCATAATTAAACCATCTCTTAAGATTTCAGTCTTTAAACATACGAAAAGATTCTTTTTTTTACCTTTTAATATTTTTTTGAATGGCAGTATTAGATAATGTTCAATCGGTTGCCAAATATGAGAGCAAGTTGTTGATGAGAAGTTGGTTCTATCGAATATTTCTTATTTTGGCATTATTGATTCTATGCTTTTTTAATTTTGTTTGCTTAGTAAATCCCGAAATGGGTGAATTTTGGATGATGCGGGCTTTACCCTCAAATATTCCTTACATTAATTTACTGTTATTAAATACCGGTCAAGCTGTTATCGCCGTTTTCCTATCGTCCGAGTTTCTTAAATCAGATAAGAAATTAGACACATCCGAAGTATTCTATGTACATCCGCTCAGTAATGCCGAGTATGTTATCGGTAAAATTTGGGGAAACATGAATGTGTTTTTCCGGTTAAACCTGATTATTATCTTTCTCGTTGTCGTTTTTAACTTTGTTTCCGGTATCGCGATTGATTGGGGTTCCTACATCACCTATTTTTTTATAATCAGTGTGCCTACTTTGATTTACATTTTCGGTCTTTCGATTGGATGCATGCTTATATTTAAGAATCAGGCGATCACATTTGTTCTTTTGTTGGGTTATATTGCGCTTACCTTGTTTTACATATCCGACAAATTTTACTATCTTTTCGATTATATGATGTACAACCTGCCATTAGTCAAATCATCGATTGTCGGCTATACCAACTGGTCTACCTTGGTTAATCATCGTTTAATCTATCTGTTGCTTGGATTGGGTTTTATTTGTATATCTATCTTCTTATTCAGGAGATTACCGAATACTAAATACGGACGTTACAGCTGGCTTGCCGTATCATTTTGTTTTATTTTTGCCGGATTATTTGCCGGTTATAAACATGTCAATATGTTTTTGGCTTCTTCAAATATGAGGGCAAAATATATTGAGATCAATAACAAATATGTCAATACTCCGCAAATGGTTATTAGAGATTATGATATAAATTTGGAACACCGGCTTACTTCAATATCTGCAACAGTCGCTATGAATGGGACTGCCCAGGAGACCTCTTCGGTCTTTACTTTTTGCCTTAATCCTTTTTTGGTGGTGCGCGAAATTAAAGAAAACGGAAAAGACTTATCATTTACACGCGACCATCAAATTATTTCAGTCGATTTTGGAAGGATTCTTGAACCGGGCGATACCACTACTTGTGTGTTTACCTACGATGGACGGATTGATGAAGATTTTTGCTATCTTGATATTCCGGACGACTTGTTGCAAGCAAAACATTCGGCTGAACTATTTAATATTGATAAGAAATACAGTTTTCAAACTGAGAATTACGTGCTTTTTACACCTGAAACCTATTGGTATCCTCGTCCGGGTGTTGCATTCAGCAGTGAAAACCCGGACTGGCAGAGCGTTTTTTTTAGCAATTATCACCTAACTGTTAAGACCATTAATGGCTTGCAGGCTTTATCACAAGGGACCCGGTTATCGCCTCTTGAGAAAGTTCCAACAATTCGTTCTAATGAGTATGACAGCAATGACGGCACGATTCGTCCTGTTGGGGGTATGCGGGGAGGCGGTGATAGAGGTTTTTTCATGGGTGGTGGCGGCCCGATGGGTGGATTTGGAGGCGGAGGTCGAGGCGGAGGAGGTCCACAGCCTGTTCAAAGACAACAAATGCAAGGTGGACAAGGCGGACCACAAGGGCCAGGTGGGCAAGGTGGGCAACAAGGGCAGAGAAACCAAGGTGTTAATAACCGTCAACCAATACAGGACAATCAAACCGGAAACGCCGGTCAACAACGCCAAAGTCAAAATACACAAGGCAGAGATTCTATACAACAAGTCGTACAGCGTGACGCCGAACTGAGGGCGCAAGGAAGCAATCCGGATAGTGTAACAACCACCCGAATGCGCGATGGAGGTGGTGAATTTAGGGCACAAAGAGGAGATCAGGGTAGCGAAATGCGAGAAAGGATACCCATCGATCCTGAAACAAGAGAACGCATGCAAAACGACCCCGAATTTAGAGAAAGGATGCGGGATAGCATGATGCGGGTGCGGGAAGCCGGCGGTGCGGGGTTCAGGGGTCAAGGATCCCGGGATGGCGATTCTTCCCGTATCATCAGTGAAGGCATTGCAGCAACGCCGGTAGATGTGCCGGTCGACAGTATTTTTATTTATAAAACCGACTTCCCTACGCCGGCTATTTCGTTGATTATTGGTGATTACGAACAAAAAAGCATCGAAGTTGACCGCGCAATTTACAGTTTATGGCATTTGAAAAGTAACGATTTTTTCTCTGCTTCTTTCAACGAAGTCCTCGACACCATCCCTTATCAAATCAGACTACGCAGACAAACTTTTGAGAATAACTATACACTGAATTATTCGTTCAAACGTTTCTCGATCATTGAAGTTCCGGTACAGTTTTCCTCATATGTCCGTACATGGACACAAGCTCAAGAAGTAATTCAGCCGGAAATGGTTTTATTCCCGGAAAAAGGCTGTATGTTTAATAATTTGGATGTTTTGCGACAAATTCCCCGTCAGAAGTCATTTGCCAAACGGATGGGGAGGGAAATTACAGATAGAGAGGCCGCCATTAATGTTTTTAATAACTTTTTGATGACCTTCCAGCGCTCCGAAGGGTCGCGCGAATTTACCATGGAACGTGGTACAGCCAACATATCCATCAAACCTA
>JAIRJR010000042.1 GCA_031260575.1 Tannerella sp. | reverse complement strand
ATACAGTTGACCGTGCAGTATTGCGAAACAAAAATGTTTACCTACAAAAAATATGACCGTAAAGCGTTCCGATTGATTTACACAGCCGATGGCGATGAGAAAGCGCGGGGCGCAGTCATTAACAGAGATAAAATCTTCCCGAACGCAAAAGAAGATGAAAAATTGAATATTTATATACAATCTCACGCCCTAAACCGTTACAAACAACGGGTAGATATTTTAGAACCCGCAGAACGCAATTATCACATTCAGCAAACGCTAATTACCGAGCAAAAAGTGATAAGTTTTGAGAAACAGCATTTTTTGGCGTGTACGTTGGATGACGCAATAATAGGTTATTTTACTTATTTCATAAGGGAAAGCGATATGATAGTAAATACCTTTTTGCCCATCACAAGCGAACAAATACCCGAAGGGAAAAAATTACGCGAATTACTTTTATTCACCAATGAAGATATGGTTTATTTGGGAATGGATAAACTTTCTTTCTTCACACTAATTGACTTTGAACAAATCCCAACGTTGAAACAAGCGTTGATAAACTCCGACATCTGGAAAACAAAAATTGCAGTTGACAACGTAATACAAAAAAAGGGCGAAATCAAAATTGACATGAATAAGACATTATTCGTGAAAAAGTTCATAGATAAACAAGAACAGTATCGCGCTGAAATATCGTTGTCAGATGAATTTGTAAAAAAAATAGTTGAAAACGAAAGCGTTGAGTAATTTGAGAAACGCTCAAAATTTTAGTGGTCATGCCTCCTGACTTTGAGTAAAAAAAAATCTCATTTTTCTTGTTTGCTGATATTGAGCCGATAGCGAATTTTATTTTATTTTTTTGGGAGGCGCAATTTTATTTTGAAAAATTCCGAACTGTAAATATTACTTTTGTGGGTGCATGTACGCAAAAAGCGAAACCGTTCCGGCAGCACCAGTGTTGTTGTTGTATCGAAGCATTCAGGTCGATACAAGGAAGTTCATGTAGTAGGTGTTAGTCTGAATCCGTCGACGATTGATGAACTTCACCGGCAAGGGCTTTTGTGGATCAAACAACAAACAGGTCTGTCTGATATGCCTGACATCTTCAAACAATATGCTCAAGAAAAGTTCGAGGAGGAAAGTGTTGATTTTTTCTTCAATCACATTGAGAGTATATTGCTTAATGGTACGCAATTGATACTTCAACGAGTATTTGGTTTAATTGGCTTTGACAGGATTGACGACCCTGAATTCCGTCAATTGGTGATATCCCGCATATGTCAGCCCTTAAGCAAGGCGGCAACGGTAGATTATCTCAAGTCTCATTTCAACGAAGACGTCAAACTTTATAAGCTTTACGAGTATTTAGACAAATTGTACGATACTCAAAAAGATCGCGTAGAACAAATCAGCGTAGAACATACCCGCAAGATTTTAGGCGGAAGCATCGGTTTGGTCTTTTACGATGTCACCACGTTGTATTTTGAGACTGATCAAGGCGACGAACTGCGTAAGCCGGGTTATTCGAAAGACGGCAAACACGCATTGCCACAAGTGGTTTTGGGTTTATTGGTTAGCGAAGGTGGTTATCCTTTGGCATATTCCATTCACGAGGGCAACAAATATGAAGGTCATACGATGTTACCGATAGTGGAAGAATTTGTAAAGAAGTTTGATTTGAAAAATTTTGTAGTTGTAGCCGATTCCGGCTTGATGAACAAGGATAACATAAAACTGTTGGAAGAGGGCAAGTATCAATACATCCTTGGTGCAAGGATAAAAAACGAGAGTGCAGAAGTCAAACAATGGATATTATCATTAGAGAAAAAAGACGGTTGTTTTGATGAACTTGGCAAACTCCCCAAAACCCGTTTGATAGTAGGTTATTCTGAAAAGCGAGCGAAGAAAGACGCTTATAACCGGAATAAAGGCCTAAAACGTCTTGAAAAAACGTATCAAACCGGTTCGGTAACCAAGGAAAAAATCAATAAACGCGGTTATAATAAGTTTTTGGAAATTAGTGATGATATAACAGTGCAAATCAATTATGCAAAAGTGAAAGAAGATGAGCGATGGGATGGTTGGAAGGGCTACCTGACCAATACTGACCTGCCGGCAGAGAAAACTTATCAGCAATATAGAAGTTTATGGCAGGTCGAACATGCTTTTCGCATCACAAAGGGAAGACTTGACTTACGTCCGATGTTCCATTTTACCGAAAAACGTATCAAAGCGCATGTCTGTATTTGTTTTGTGGCCTACAAGGTATACAAGGAACTTGAACGTATACTCAAAACAAACAAGATAGATATGAGTGTAGATAAGGTGTTGGAAATTGCCAAAACCATTACAACAATCCGTGTACGACTTCCGCATAGCAATAAAGTTGTAGAACGAACAACCCTCATAACCGAGGCGCAAAAGTCCATCGCATGTCTGTTTGACGAAGAATTTTGGCGCTTGAGAAGCGAAGCAAAATAGAAAAATCAAAAAAAACAAAATCAAAAAAATCCGTGACTATCTCGTGAGGTTAAAGTCGTTTTGGGAGGCGCATACGCGAAGTCAGGTCAATGACATGTTTACTGAAATTATCTGGTGAAAGATTTTTATCGAAATATTCGTGAATTTCCATATATGTGTGCATTACTATTTTCTGATGATTTATTGGCAAATTTTAACAAATTGCAATATGGTTATTACTACAAGACAAATCGCCATCAGGCAAAACAAACATTTTTTCATTGGCTTTTGGGGTTTTGGTTTAACTTTATTTTACACAGCCGGATGTAATTCAACCGTAAGCCCTAAAGCAGAAGCAATACGATAGAAAGTAGATGTTTTTGGGTCTGTTTTCCCTGTTTCTACTCTTGATATATACGCTTTGCTGCTGCCTAATTTTACGGCAAGTTCCGGCTGTGTCATTTTTGCCTCTTTCCTTGCTTGTTTAATGATTTGACCGGTGTAAAAAGCAAAGGCTTTTTCTTCGGCTGCTATCCTCGAAGGCGTTCCCTCTTTACCGAATTTAGCGTCGAGAACGGCATCATAATCAACTGTTTTGTGATTGTT
>JAIRJR010000035.1 GCA_031260575.1 Tannerella sp. | reverse complement strand
TCTATCGGATAGTCGGTGATAAAGGTGGGTTGGATATATCCTTTTTCACATTTTTCACCAAAGATGGCGTCAATCAATTTACCTTTGCCCATTGCCGGGACTTGTTCGATGTGCAATTTCTTACAGACTTCGCGTAACTGATCTTCATCCATTCCCGTTATGTCGTAGCCTGTATTTTCCTTGATCGAATCAAGCATGGTTATTCGCTTATACGGCGCTTTGAAATCAATTTCTTTCTCTCCGTTTTTTACTTTCGTGGTTCCAAGTACATCCATGCAAATCCGTTCAAGCATTTGTTCGGTAAAGTCCATCATCCACTTGTAATCTTTAAAGGCTACATAAATTTCCATGCAAGTAAATTCGGGGTTGTGCATCCTGTCCATGCCTTCGTTGCGGAAATCGCGGCTAAATTCATATACCCCTTCAAAGCCGCCGACAATCAATCGTTTGAGATATAGCTCGTTGGCAATACGCAGGTATAATGGAATATCCAATGCATTATGATGGGTAATAAACGGACGTGCTGTGGCTCCTCCGGGGATGGATTGCAAGATAGGCGTATCTACCTCGATATAACCCCGTTCGTTGAAGAAAGCGCGCATGGAATTGAATATCTTTGTGCGTTTCAGGAAAATATCTTTTACACCCTGATTGACCACAAGGTCTACATAGCGTTGCCGGTAACGCATTTCGGGGTCGGTCAGACCATCATACGTTACGCCATCTTTTGTTTTGACGATGGGTAACGGACGCAAAGATTTGGAAAGTACGGTCAGTTCTTGTGCATGTACGGATATTTCTCCCATTTGCGTGCGAAATACAAACCCTTTCACCCCGATAAAGTCGCCAATATCCAACAGCTTTTTAAAGACGGTATTGTATAGTTCCGTATTGTTTTCGTCAGGACAAATCTCATTGCGTGTGATGTATATCTGTATCCGTCCTTCCGAATCCTGCAATTCGACGAACGACGCCTTTCCCATAATCCGGCGACTCATAATTCGTCCGGCGACAGTCACTTGGCGTGGTTCTGCATCGTCTTTGAAGCCGGCTTTGATTTCGTGCGAATATCCGCTTACGGGATACGCTTCGGCAGGGTAAGGGTTGATTCCCGCTTGACGCAGTAGTTCCAAACTGTTTCGCCGGATGACTTCCTGTTCACTTAGCTCTGATACATTCATTCTTTTAAGTTATTCGATTTAGCGGGCAAAGGTATAAAATTGCAGGTTAAAAAAAATCAAAATAATACAAATTAATAATTGTTAAGATTTAAAATTTGTACTGAAGGCGAAAAGTGAACACATTTTCTTTCCGCTGTCCTTCATAGCCATATTTTGAAATATCGCCTTGCCCATCCTTTGTGTCTTTCAGATTTACGGTTTGCTCATTCTTTACAATGTCATAATAGACAGTCAATTTAAGCACAGGTGTAAAATGCCGGAGAAGCCCTAAACCAATGGTAGACCTTGTAATGTCGCCCGGCCCTGTTCGCGATTCCGGTACGCCGATATCGTTGCCCGATACTTTTACATTGGGATTGTACCAATCATATTTCCCCACGAAAGTCAACGGTATTGCATTCAAATCCTGAGACAGCATTACATAACCTCCTGCAATTTTACGCATGTAGACGGGGCCTGTAGGTATTGCAGTCAATTTAAAATCAAAAGCGGCGCTTGCATTTCCGGGGTGCTCGCCAACGATATATTCGCCTTTTACCCGTGTCAATCCCGCACCGGTAACGATACTTAATTGTGCGTCTACTCCAAAATAATGCCTTTTGGTATAGCGACCGAAGTTGCCGGGTGTATTGTTTTCTACGACAAACTGTTTGTCTTTCATTACATAGATTTGTGCGTCGGATTTCTGTACACCTCCGACATAAGCGGATATACCCAGAGCGAATTGTGCGTGATTATCAATCCGTTGCGTTACCGACAAGCGACCGGCAAAATCCATACGTGAACTGATCTGTGGCCTGATACCGTTTCCGGCAAATAAGCCGGCTTCTAACTTCAAGATGTTTAATTTCGATGTTTTAGGTGGCTGTAACGTAAACATAGCGCCTACATCGCGCACATCCGGAAAAAGCGACTGGATTATTCGTGCACGCTCGGGCGATTCGCGAAGGGAAGAAGCATAACCTACTTCATGACCGAATGGAATGGCAAAGACGCCGGTTTTCAATTCGTTGGTTCCCAACCAAGGATCTTTTACAGCGATAAAAGCGTCAAGAAATTTGATCCCTTTTTCAGTGATGTCAGGTTGAAAAACCCCTTGTACGATTCCTTCTTCGTATGTGAATTTAATACGACCCCGCCGGATCCCGAACCGGCTGAAATTATCCAATTTTTCGCGTTCAACCGGATTAACCGGATTGCCTACTTTGACAGAAAAGCCATCGGCATCTGCTTCAGCATATTGATATTGTGTTTGAATATATCCGGAGACATTAAGTTTTTGCAAAGTTTTCACGGCTTGATCTATGATTTGCATTTGTTGATCCAAACGACTGATTGTATCCAAATCGGAATTATGCTGTTGTGCATATCCGGATATACAAAAAAGCACAATGCAAATATAAAGAATAATTCTTTTCATCAACATTTATTTCGTCCCGAATATCCTGTCTCCCGCATCGCCCAGACCAGGCAGGATATAGGCATGTCCGTCTAATCCGTCGTCAAAAGCAGCGGTATAAATATCGACATCCGGATGGTTTCTTTGAATGGTTTCGACGCCTTGCGGTGCGGCTACCAAACACATCAGGCGTATTGTCGTACAACCTTCTTTTTTTAATAACGCAATGGCATCGGAGGCGCTTCCGCCGGTCGCCAGCATCGGATCGACCAGAATCACCAGACGTTGGTCAATATCGAAAGGTAATTTCGAGTAGTAATACACCGGTTGGCAGGTTTCATGATCGCGGTACAATCCGATATGGCCTACTTTTGCCACAGGCAACAGGCTTAATAACCCATCAACCATTCCCAAGCCGGCACGCAATATGGGGATAATCGCCAATTTCTTCCCGGAAATCATTTTCGATTTCATTTTCATCATAGGCGTTTCAATTTCGACTTCAGTCAAGGGTACATCCCTTGTCAGTTCATATCCCATCAACAGGGAAATCTCTGTCAAAAGATCCCTAAAATCTTTCACCCCGGTATTTATATCCCTCAAAATCGATAGTTTGTGCTGGATCATCGGGTGGTCAATAATGTGTAAATTACCCATAATTCTTTTTTATTTTTTTTGCGTTGTAAATTTCCGAAGCAAATGTACATGAAAATTTTACGACTTCCAGTAGAAAAACCATTTTTTATTGGATGGAATTGGAAATATGCGTTTTTTTATACCTTAAATCCGCAAGCAAAAAATTTGTTTTTGTCAAGAACGTTTTTATAAGGTAAAAAGCGTATTTTTGAAGAATAACAGGGAAAAATATCGAAGGAATTAAAGAAATTCATCCGAAAAAACCGTGATTTGTTCCACGATTTTTTGTGGAACAATTTTTGCTGAGTTTTTCCATATCATTGATAAAATTATACCGGTAAATTTTCCCGGATTTTGACGATGGAATTATTTATATGCTGATATGCAGCATATTAATGATTCGACATGAATGAAAACAGGACATAGCTATCCCTTCCGTCCTTTTTTTTATGCTTGCTACCGGTGTATTTCAGGCGAAAAGTTTTTCGTAAGGACGGTCCGTATACAACCCTAACGTCCATTGACGGCTCCGGTAATACCATCGTCCGGGTACACAGATAAAGCGGAAGATAAACCGTTTAAGCCGGGAGGTCGGGAGAATGTCGGTGAATACTTTCGAGACTTTACGGACAATATAGTTGTAGAAATTCTTAATCATTGCCGTCAATATCAGGTAAACCGTGTTGTGGTGCATATCGGAACACGGCAGATGCCCCCATCCGAAGTCGTTATTCTGAATGTCAAAGATTTTCTCACTGCTTTCGCGCTGATTGTAGTATTCAATGACTTCCTGTTCCGTACTGTCCCAGTCGTTAGTCAGGATGCAGCGGTAAATGCAGTTGTCGCCGTAAAACAGGTCGGCCTGCCGGTCATCGCTCTTTTCACCCATAATGACTAAACGATAGCGGCGGTCTTCCAAAAATTGCGTAAAGGGCAATGAGGCAACCTTATATTTCTTAACCCACATTGCAGCG
>JAIRJR010000027.1 GCA_031260575.1 Tannerella sp. | reverse complement strand
CAGGTTTGGCCTTTGAACTTGGTGACAAAGAGAATGTTTGAAATCAGTTACGGATATGAAAAACGGGAGCAAACCCATATTTATGTCACTTCGGGATTATCGCTTTGGGGCCCTCCTTTTCGTATCGGCACGCAAAGCGAAATGGTGGTCTTTAATTTGTCGTTTAATGCACAATGAGGGTATTTTTAAATGCCATATACGGTCAGTTATTTCTTAATGCGTATATATTTTGGCGTGGTTACCGGGCGCTTCCGCCCAAAAAAGCAGTTCGTACGCCTTTTATCCTCTTTTTTGTGTTGGAATTGCTTCTTTATTTTACCGGATATTTTTTTTACAAAGACCTGCCTGACTCTATCCTGATTCCAATCATGCTGATTTGTAATACGTGGTACATTGCTTCCATCTATATTACGTTGGGGTTAATCGTACTGGAATTAGTCAGACTTTCCAACCGGAAGTGGTCCTGGTATCCCGAAAAGATCAAAAAGCGTTGGCGTACGGTTAAATTAGCGCTATTTGCTGTTTTTGTTATCTTTGTTGCCGCGTTGCTGGTACAGGGTTATCAGCATGCCAATTATCCGGTTGTCAGACACGTGAACATCCATATCCCCAAAGCGACGGAAGGGCGTGACAGCCTGATCATTGCCCTGATGAGCGACCTGCATATCGGCGAATCGGTTGGAAAGAAAAATGTACAGCGTTTTGTTGAACTGTGCAATATCGAACATCCCGATATGGTAGTGATTGTGGGAGATATAATGGACTATGAGTCGCGCTTGGCCGAGAATGCGCACATTGAAGAAGACCTTCAACGATTGAAAGCCCCGCTTGGAGTATATATGGTGTTGGGCAACCACGAATACCGCGCGAACCGTTTTGCCAAAATTCGCTGGATTGAAAAGACAGGCGGATGTTTGCTGGTTGATTCTGTGGCTATGCCGGATTCTACTTTTTATCTGATTGGCCGCGATGATCTCACCAACGCGAAGCGTGCATCGCTGGAAACCTTAATGCAAGGAGTTGATACGGCAAAACCGGTGATTGTGGTCGACCATCAGCCGGTATTTGCGAGGGATGTTATTGATAATAAATGCGATATGGGTTTGTTTGGACATACGCACAGAGGTCAGTATTGGCCTTTATCGTTGTTATATAATCTTGCATTCGAGTTTTTTTTCGGATATTATGCGGAAGGCGGTACACAAATCTATGTGACAGCGGGGATTGGTTTTGCCGGCCCTCCATACAGGGTGGGGACGAGGTCGGAGTTGGTGGTTTTGCACATTACTTTTGATAGATTATAAGACCGTAAGACCGTAAGACTGTAAGATAGTAAGACTGTAAGATAGTAAGACCGTAAGATAGTAAGACCGTAAGACCGTAAGATAGTAAGATTGCGTTGAGCGGCAATTGAATTGCCGCTTTTCATTTTTGTCGAATTTCAAATTCGATGGTGTGTTGTCCGGCGGCATTATAAATGCCGCCGAACGTGAGGGAGTTGGTTTTTTGTTGAATGAAATTTGCGAAGATTTGCGTCATCTGCGTCATTTGCGTTCTAATATAGCCAGATTCGTTTTTTCAGGCGTTTCATTTCCTTTGGGAGCGCTTAATGTCATCCGGTAAAGTTCTTGATCTTCTAAAACACGCAATGCCTTTTCGAGCACAGGGTCGTTTTTCAAGATTTCAATCATTTCGCCTCTCTGGAAATAATACCGGTTGACGATTTCTTCCGAGATGATTTGTTTGACCTGATCCTTGTAGCGTTCTAAATCCCTGTCCAAATCAGGGGTTAATTTGGCTTCCATTTCGTCAAACAGGGCTTGATTTTCGTCTAAGAACCCTTCAACCCCGGCAATTTCTTTCAGGCTTTTCAATACCCTTTCACTTTGACGGTCGTAGGTAAATTTTTTGTTTTTCAGATAGGTCTTAAATGACTCATAATCTTCGTCAGGATAGACAAACTCTTCGGCCGGCGGTATCGTCGGATGCGCCTGAACCCATTCTGTAACGTAATCGAACAGACTGAGATCGGCAATTGGCGACCGCTGTGACAAATAATACATCATGGTTGGCATCTTAGGTTCTTCCACTTCAAAATCAGGGCGTAATCCTCCTCCATCCCTTACAGGACGGCCTTTGGAGGTGTAAAAGACGGAAGTTAAACTGTCGGGTATCGCACTTACTGTCCCATCTGGATTCCGGTGCGAATAATCCATCTGCTGGATACATCGTCCGCTGGGTATAAAGTATTTACTTATTGTGATTTTTACCATTCCATCGTATGGCAGTTCACGTGGAGTTTGTACCAACCCTTTGCCGAACGAACGCTCGCCGATCAATACCGCCCTGTCCAAATCTTGTAATGCGCCAGCCAGGATCTCGGATGACGAGGCGGATATTCCGTTGATTAGAATGGCTATGGGCATGATGGTATCAACCGGATTCAGCGATGTGCGATAGATCCTGTCTCTTTGATTAATCTTGCCGCGTGTGGATACGATTTCCTGTCCCTTGGGAACAAAAAGATTGGCAATTTGAACAGCCGCCTCCAGTATTCCGCCTCCATTATTTCGCAAATCTAAAATCAAAGAATTTATCTGTTGATTTTGTTTTAAATCTTCGAAAGCCGTTTTTACGGCTTGTGCGGTTTTTTCGTTGAAACCTTCCTGACAGATATAACCGGTTTTGTTGCCGTAAACCCCGTAGTAGGTGATCGGGTTTAATGAGACTTGTTTACGGATGATGTCGAATTTGCGTGTATTTTTTTCGCCCGGCCGGCGGACTGTCACTGTCAGTTTGGAGTTTGGCGCTCCTTTTAACAATTCACTGACCCTGTCACTCGAGAATTTGGAAACATCAATGGTATCGATCGCTAAAATCAGATCTCCCGCTTTCAGGCCTGCCAACTGTGCAGGCATTCCTTCGAAAGGTTCGGTAATGATCACTCCCTCGTTGCGCAGACGGATATAGGCGCCAATGCCTCCATATTCGCCGGTCGCAATGGAAGTGAGCTTGTCGACATCCTGCTCGGGAAAATATTCCGTGTATGGGTCGAGGCCTCGCAACATTGCATCAACACCTTGTCTGACCATTTTGTCAACTTCAACGGAATCAACATAAAACATTTCAACTTCTTTGACGATCGCATTGAAAATATCCAATTGTTTGCTTGTTTCGAAGCGCCTTTCGTCCTGGGCATTTATCGTTTGTGCACACACCCATACGATCAATAAAAAGAAAATCCGGTTAGTTTTTATTTTTGGCATACGTTAATTGAATAACTGAATAATTGAATAACAGAATAATTGAGCCAAATACAAGTTTGAATTATGAATAATTGAATATAACATTTTAAACCTTGCACCCATACCCCGCACCTTGTTTTTGGTTGCAAAAGTAATGATTATATCGACATCTTCTCAACTTTTAACTTTATTTGGCTCCATAGTTCGTCCGGGATTTGCGGCCCAACCGTTTCGATCACATGGCCGGCAAGCAGTGAACCGATTTGTGCCGCCCGGCATAAAGTTGTTTTTTGGGACAACCCGAACAGAAATCCCGCCGCAAAATGATCGCCGGCGCCTGTTGTATCTACCGGTTTCCGTCCGGTCGCCGGAATGGCTATTGATTCGCCTGAACAACCTACGAATGCCCCTCTTTTTCCAACAGTAACAACGGAGACTTCAATTTGTTTAGAAATCATTCGAGCGGCCTCTTCGGCATTTAATCCGGTATAGGCTGCTGCTTCGATCTCGTTCGAAAATAGGATTTGCACATATCGGGGAATGACTTCCGACAGTAATCCCTTGTAGCCGTTGACAATATTAAAATTAGATAAATCCAATGCAATCTTCAAACCTGCGTTTTTTGCCCGTTGCAGGATGGGGAGGAACAGAGCATCGTTTGAAATCAGGTATCCCTCGATGTAGAGACAAGCATACCCATCGAAGAGATCGTCGGATATTTCCGATGCCGAAAGCGTAGCCGCAGGGCCGAGAAAAGTAGCCATCGTCCGTTCGCCATCCGGCGAAATCAGTACGGTACAACATCCTGTAATTCCTTCTGTGCGAACGATATGTGGTGTGACTCCCGCCTTCCGGATCGCTTGTTCGTAAAAAGCGCCGTTCGCGTCAGTTCCAACTTTTCCTATATAACCTGCTTCAGCCCCCAGACAAGCCATCGCCCGCATCGTATTACAAACAGAGCCTCCGGGCGCCTCATTGCGAAGCAATCCGGCTTGCGCACGGTGGATTGCGCGCATTTGGTCTTCCTGTATCAAGTCCATCGCCCCCTTTTGTATTCCAATCTCAGCCAGAGTATTATCATTCTCTATTCGAAGAAGTACATCCAACAAAGCATTTCCGATTCCTAAAACTTTCATCTTTTTTGAAATAATTTTTCACAAAGATATTGTATATTCTGAAAAAGAACACTATCTTTGCACCGCTTTTTCGGAATCATTTCCAAAAATTCTTCCTTAGCTCAGTTGGTTAGAGCATCTGACTGTTAATCAGAGGGTCCTTGGTTCAAGTCCAAGAGGAAGAGCTGAGAATCAGAGGCATATGCAAGGCAAGCCTCTTTTTTTATTGCAAAAAATAGCTGAGATTGGGAAGTATTCACTTCGCAATTTGGCTGCATTTATTCTTTTTAGATTATCGGCGAACCGGTTCGAATTTCGATAGGAAGTCGGGGTCGATGATTGCGCCCAGACCGGGACCGGTTGGCGCTTTCATTTTTCCGTTTACAATTTTCATTTCAGCAGTCGGACATTCGTAGGGGATATTGGTCCGGAAGCTTTTAAATTCGGTATGCGGAATTGAGTTGGGGATAGCCGACACAAGGAGTGCATTGTAAATGAATCCCAAACCACCACCCGACATGTGTGTTACACAGGGTTTGCCCATCGCTTGCCCCATCAAGGCAACCCGCATCGAGCGGATCATACCACCGGTATAATACCCGTCGGGTTCCACAACACCGATTCCGTCGTTGGCTAACAACCACCTGAAATTGTATAAGTGTTGGTCCTGTTCGCCGTTTGCAATCGGTATGGTAAGTGCATCGGCGACTTTTTTAATTTCCTCGAAATGATAATACATGACCGGTTCTTCATAAAAGGCGTAGTTGTTTTCTTCCAATATCTTCCCGATCCGGATGGCATCCGGTACTTTCCACCATCCGTTGGCATCGGCATACAGCGACCAGTGATCGCCGTAATGTTCACGCACCATCGGAATCAATTTCTCGGCTTTTCCCTCTACGCCGGTGTAACGGACATCTTTCGTTCCGGTCATATATCCAACTCTGATTTTGACAGCGGTCACATCAAATTCCGCCACTTCGCTCTTGATGCGCTCAAAGTGTTCATCTAACGCCAACCCCCGGTGTTCGGTCGCAACATATATGCCTACATCGGGATTATGGATATCACCGATCAATTGCGCAGCCGATTTATTGGCGATTTTGCCCATCATGTCCAATATGGCGAATTCGATGTTCGACAACGGTACCGCAATCGCTAATCCATTCAAGCGGAAATTGGAATTGAAGAGATAGAATTTTTGGACTAACAAGTCTAATTCCCTGGCATCCTGTCCGATAAAAAACGATCGGGCGGTATTTAAGAAGATGGGAACCAACATGGCGGTATTGAATGGATGACAGGCTGCTATGCCTTCAGCCCCGTCGCGTGAACGAACGCGGCAGACATAGATGTTGTTGAATGCCATCAATTCAACCGTGTCGATGATAACCGGATCGGGGAATAATTCTTTTTTGAAGATCGGTTGTTCAAGCACTTGATCCAATTTGTCGTAGCGCGCCTGAAGTTCATCTTCCGAAAATTGTTTATTGTTGCCTGATGCACACGCATTTAAATGCAAACCGGTAATGGCCATTCCACCCATAACGGCGGAACCAAGAAATTGTCGTCGGGTTGTTGTTTTCATGACTATATGTTTTAAAATGATTTGTCAATAAATTGGTGTGTTTTGTCTACTTGAATGATGTGACAAAGATACGGCATGACAGTTGAATATTCAAACTTTTCAGGTACTATTATTTCCCGCGATCAGCGGTAACTGTCGAGCCTATCCGGAATAACGCCTAATTTCAAATTCGGCAAAAATAAAGAGCGGCAATACAATTGCCGCTCAACAAAAGCTCAACAAAAGCTCAACAATGGTCAGAAATGGACTGCGCTCCGGGAATCAATTTACCCGAAACCTTACCGGACGCGTATACTGTACCCTGACCGTTACGCCTGTTTGTTTACCCGGAATCCATTTGGGCATTAAACGGACTACCCTTACGGCTTCTGCATCCAATTCGGGATCCGCATTTCTAATGACTTTCACATCACTGATGCTGCCATCTCTATTGATAACAAATTGGACTACTACAGTTCCGGAAATACCTGCCGCTTTAGCTTTTTCAGGATAGTTCAGGTTGTTGGATAAAAATGTAAGTGGGTTACTTTCCGGGAACACCGGCCTTTCTTCAACGACCGAAAATATTTCGGTCGTGTCTGCAGCCTGACTTACTGCCGGAGGTGCAATGGCGGTTTCCGGAACAGCTTCGGAAGAAATAATTTCTTCTTCCAGCAGGCCGGTTTTCCAAATTAAATGACTAACTTTGGCATTTGAAATCTCATCCAAAGGTTTGGAAATTTCGGGACGGGCAAAGACTATCACGGAGATAGCCGCCAACGGGAGTACATACGCGTACTTCAACCGTGCCCACGGGTTTGACTTTTTTTGTAACATCATCGTAATACGTTTTTTAAGATTACTGTGATCAAAGCTGTTGGCCATTGAGTAGAGTCTGGTGCCGACAGCTTTTTTAATGATTAATAATTGGTATTGTTTTGCATTAATGCCTTGGTTAAGAACAGACTGGTCTGCTTCAAATTCGTGAATATGCTGTAATTCGCGGTATAATAGCCATGCTGCCGGATTGTACCATTGAAAGAGTATGCAGACTTCGGCCAATATCAGGTCGTACGTGTGATGTTGGCGGATATGCGCCTGCTCGTGTAATAGAATGGTGTCGCCGGCTTCGCTCATGTCGGTACGGGATATGACAATATTTTTCATCCAACTGAATGGAGCAATCCGGTGGTTGGAGTGCATAGTCAGACATACGCTATTATCAACCCTTGTCCGTTCGCCTTTCCGGATTAACCGTAAAATGCGGAATAAAGTCCATAAACTTCGGATTAGAAAAACGCCACAACCTGTCATGTAGATTAGGAGAATGGCCAGTAATAACCGGTTAGGTGATGAAATTTCTGAAACGGTATAAGGTGCCGGGTCAGGAATACTCAACTGTTCTGGAGAAATTTCGAAGGTTGTTTCCAAAGGATTGAAAGGCAAGGAAATAACAGTAATAAATGGAATAATTACGGATAACCCCATAATACCGAGCAGTGCAATCCGGTTGAAACGATGAAATGTGTCGCGGCTTAATAAAAGTTTGTAAAACAAATAAAAAGCAGCAAGACATAAGGATGATTTCAGCGAATAAACAAAAAAGTCGCCCATAGTTTGTTACTGTTTATTTTTCAGTTCGACTTCCCGGATCAATTTTTTTAGCTCCTCAATGGAGATTTTCTCGTTTTGTACCAACGCCGAGACTGCCCGCAATCCGGAATTGTCAAAATATTTGCTGATCACGCCACGCAGCGTACCATGGCCGTACTCCTCCTCGCTGATGATGGCGAAGTATTGATACGTATTTCCATACGTTTTATGCGACAGAAACCCTTTCTCTTCCAAACCCCGCACAATCGTGGAAAGGGTATTGAAGTGAGGTTTCGGATTGTCATAAAATTCTAATAATTCCTTCACAAACAGCGCGTTGTTTTCCCAGAAAAAACGCATCAGTTCTTCTTCTTTTGTTGTTAACCGTTTCATATTGTTTGAATATTTCTGCAAAGAACGGAATTGTTTAGTTTGTGCACTAATTATTTTAGTTAAAAAACTATAAAAAATAGTTTTTCTTTGTTTCTTTTTTATTCCGGTATCGTATAGACGAAGAAAGGGTCGTCATCATTAGTCGAAGCAAGGTAGATATGTCTGTTTTTATCGTCTACACAAAAATAACCCCAACGG
>JAIRJR010000416.1 GCA_031260575.1 Tannerella sp. | reverse complement strand
GGTACTGATTGCCGTCATAAATGGGGAGAATGTTGGTTATTGTCAACACATCGGTTGTAGCGCCGGAATAAGCTCTGGGCCTGATCTGGTCATCGTTAACCACGTTTTGCCAGCCGAGTAGTGAGCGAGGCGCTAAGACCTGCCACTGATAAGACAGATCACTTCCGGTAGCGTTAACGGAAAATACCGCTGTTTCATTTTCAACAACGCTTTGGTCGGACGGATGATTAATAATCGAAGGCGGGGCAACCGGGCTTTCAATTCTGATTCCGTATTCCCGTGTATTCTCCCCAAAAGCATTCGTTACGCGAACTACGAAGCTGAAGTTTCCGGCACTCTTTGGCTCGCCCGATATGACACCCGTCGAAGCATTCAGCGACAACCCGCCGGGCAGCTCTCCTTTATAGATACTCCATGAAATGGGCGCTGTACCTTTCGCATTAAGCTCCACATAATATTTCACTCCAACTATGCCATCCGGCAGAGGCGAACCGGAGAGTTCGGGCGGGTCGCCTTTAATTCCGGGATTGACCTTGAGTGTCGCTTCATGGGATGTTTCTTCGGACAAGTATCCATTTCTTGCCGGATTAATTTTTACTATACAGTAGTACTTGCCTGCATCGCGGATGGAAACATTCTTGATTCTCAATGTCGAAGATGTTGACAACGGTGTCCGGGATATGAAACCAACCTGATGCCACTCAAAGGACATGATTTCCGGTTTTACTAAAGTGATTGTCTCAACCGAAAAACTCACCTCATCGCCTTCCGTAGCCTCTACGTCAGAAGGTTGGCTTGTAATAAGCGGCAGTGTTAAAGGGGGTTTTATCTGCGCCATACCATCTACATTTGCCACTGACAACATGATTGCCATTGCCATCATGATCCTCAGCGAAGTGCGCAGGATCGTATTTTCGAATATAATAAAATATGCGTTCATATGCTTTGGTTTTTTATTAAGTTAATCCATTCAATTAAAGTTTAAAACGAAGCCCTATCTTCAATCCGAAAGACAGCGGAATGATTTGATCCGTCATGTTGGTATTGAACAAACCGTTGTAAACAATCCCTTTTCCGATAGTGTCGTTGGCTTCGGGGTGGTAACTGCCTGAGGGGCCTGAAAGCAGTTGACCGCTACCGTTCTTTCTGTCGCCAAATCCATAATCCAAATAAGCGCCGATCATAAAGTCGCTTTCCATATTCAAACGGCTGATCACACCCACTTCAAATGTACCTGCAATGCCGGCTTTCAATTCGGACTTGTTGCCTTTCCAACCCAGCGTCTTTCCCGGATTGTCGATCGTGCCGAATCCATGGTAAGGTAGGGGCATCGTACCGGGTGCACCCATATCAAAGTTTTGAGAGCCGTCGGTATAGAAACCGGATACATTCAACTTGCTGTCGTTGCTTGCCGCATCAAACTTTTTGATGATGGGTAATTGGAATTTGACTCCGAAACTTCCATAAGCGCCCCATTTACCATACGAAAACCGGGTCCGGTAGTTTAGGGTCACGGGAATTTCAAACAACCGGATATTCTGCTTCTCCTTTAGATTTTCGAGACGTGCACGTAGGGTAAAATTCTGAGGCAACCCTGAGTTGTCATCATCCTTGTAGCTACCTAATACATAGCGATTCTCATCATTCATGCCTCCTTTTACCGTTGCACTTGAATTGTAAACCGACAATCCGATACCGCTTCCGATCCCCCAATGGGTATTGAAATAGTAGTTGTATTTTGCGCTTACACCGAGTCCGATACCTGAACTCACCGTTCCGGCTATCCCGTCAAGCCCGTTTACTTTAAATCCCAAAGTCGACATGCCGGTATTTAAACTGACCGATGCATACGAACTTTTTTCTTGTTGAGCCATCATACTACCTGTCGTAAAGACCAGGCAATATAGGGCTAAAATCATTATTTGTTTCATACTCATCTGATTTAATAGTGTTTTGATTTAATTTGATGCAAAAATAAACACATAATTCTTCCTGAAATACCCCCAAATGGGGGTTTTTATCGCAGCCAAAACATTTTAACGGCATTTGTTAGCCTTGCTTCCGGAAAAAACCGGCTAATGGTTGGTAACTACCGACCCGCATAGTGGACTTGCACCACCAAGTGATTATTCATGCACGGCACACCATAAAACAAGGGCAGTCGCGAAGACTACCCTTATATAAAACCATTAAAAGAAAGGCTGTTATACTACACCTACAACCGTCCTATCGTACAATGATCTTTTCATTCAACACCTCACCGGTTGCTAATTTGATCCTGACGATATAATTGCCTTTATTTAAGCCGGCAGGTCTGATTGTTGCAACAGCGCTATTGATTTTGGTCGAATATACTTTTAATCCCAATATGGAATAAATCTCAACCTCGGCTTCTGCGCCGAAAGCGGCATCTACGATCCGGATATTCAACATATCGTTCGATTTGATCACCGAAGGATAAACGTTTGCCGTCACACTGACCGAACGCGTAGTGAATAAAACGGGGCATGTCTCATCGAAACTGCCATCCGGTTTATAACATCTCACATAGTAGTCGCCTATCAAACCGTCCTTTTCCGAAAAGTAAACATCGGTGGCGCCCTGAACTTCCTTTCCGTCGCGATACCATTGATAACGGGTGTATTTGTCGGAAGCATTTTCGACATAGAGTACATTGCCCCACTTTGCTTTGACCATGACCGCAACGCCGCTTGAGGATGGAGAGGTGATTTGGGCGACATTCGACCGGATGGGACCGCACTGACCCATGATTTCCACATAGTACACGCCGGCTGTATTGGCTACATATTCCCTGTTTTCAGCGCCTCCGATCAACCGACCGTCCTTGTACCATTGATAACCATTTGCATCGCCTGCCACATCCACCACCAATGCCAGCGAAGCGCCGCTGCAAAGCGACTGAAGGGCGGGCGGATGGTTGATGATCGTGATGCCGTTGTTGACCACAGAAAAGGTGAACGGATATTCTTCTTTCCATTTGTCTATGCCCGAACATTCAACGACTACCGTTCCAGAATAGTTACCGGATGGAGCGCCCCCGGGAATATCAATTTTGAACGATAAATCGGCCGGCAAATCTTCTAACACCGTTTTATCCTTGAAACCCGCCGCTTTGGCTGACTCGGAGAAATAGATCGCATATTTCACATCTTGTGCGCCTTCCTCGATTTTAATATACGACAGGGATACGGTCTCTTTGGCTGTACAGAACGGCTCTGCGGGAGTTGGAATCTCAATCACTTCCACTTCATCCTCTTCCGGTTCGGCTGCTTTTTGCCCGATGAAGAAAGTATACGGGGCATCGAACCGTATATCCCTGATTTCTTGGTTTCTATAAAATAATTTCAATCCGGTTACCGAAAATTGAAGACTGTCAAAACCGCTATATGCTTGCCTGTCGTTAAAGTAATACGTGTTTTCGCTTATGACAGGAATGGTTTTGTAGAAGGTACCGGGCGTAACGGAATACTCAAATTGCCAACTGTCGTATAAAATATTGGTTTCAACAGGTTTGATTCCTAAATATACAAAACCGTCTTTTTCAATCACGACATTTGAATTTTGCCCGAATGAACTATATACATTTGTATTCACACCGGCCATCCATTGTAATTTAGGTTCTACTTCCTCCCCAATTTCAAGTGTATATTGATATAAGATGTCCTGTTGCGTAATGGAATAAGACAGTCTCCGGCCGTCCTGATAAAAGATGATTTCATCGACCGTATAAGTGGTTTTTCCGGGTAGCTTATAGGGTTGGTTGTTGTTAAACTGAAACTCTTTAGAAGCGGGGGTAGGCGACATGGCAAAGTGATATACGGGGTCGGAAGTATGATAGATGATTTCCCATGAATCGAAATTCAAACTGCCGCCATCCAGATACGCTTGTAGATAGAGGGAGGTTCCATCGGGCGGGATCATGGTTTTACCTTGATTTTCGCCGTCTTTGTAAGCGCCGTTGCCAACCAAAACCAACCAGTGTAACGTCGGTGTGACGTATTCCCATATTGCTTTTAAGCGCAATTCCGGATCAACCGCAACAACATAGTCGTTTGTTTGATATCTGACACCTGTTTTCTCATCCAACCAGCCTGTCAGCAAATAACCGCTTGTATTGATCAGCATGCTTCCCAAGTAATTGGGCACAAGCTTTTTCGACAACAATTCATCTATTTGATAAGATTGGCTTGCATTGACATACGTATAAAAAAGTTCGGAAGTCCCATCATACGATTTGTCAAGCGTCGAAGTCATCGCCGGCATCTGCCAAAACCCCCTGTCAGGCCTGTTGCAATCAAATACAATGGTACCCGGATAGAGTGTTGGCGTAGGCGACCAAATGGCTTTGAACATCATTCCGTCATTGGTAGGCACCGTCACAACGCCATCGAATTTGTACTGAATCCCTGTATGTATATCTTCCCAGCCTACCAAATAATAACCATTTGCATGGATCAACGCCGATCCATTATAACCGGGGCCAATCATACTTTTCAATAAATCATCCAATTGATAAGGTTGATCGTATAGGATATTCACAAAAAGATCATCCGAAAAACCGTCGTAATGATAGGTGCCGGGTAAAAATGTAGCCGTCTGATAGGATAAATCCCAATCGCCTCCATCCGGACTGTTACAGTCGAAAGTGAGGGTAGCGTTCATATTTTTCCATGCGGCTTGCAGCCAGAGTCCGTCAGAATTACTTAAATCGAGCGGATCGTCTAAACCAACCTTTATATCACTTAGATAACCTGTCGTCCAACCATCGAATACCCAGCCCGGCCGGCCTGTCAGATGACTATCTATGTCTCCGATCAAACCGGTTAACAGATTACGTGCGGTATAAGGTCCGCCATCCTCATAGACATACGCCCTTAATACTTCCGGATTCCCGTTTTGAAATTCCATATACGGATTGGGTGAAGTATCGGCTATCCCTTGCCAATAGCCTCCGTCTTGAGTATTCGAGTTGAACCATATTGTATATTTATGTTCGAATCTTGGCGCCAATAACAGATCCATAACGGTACCCATGTCAGGAACAGGGATAGGGTCATTTAACCCATATTCGATTGGATCATAAGGATTATTTGTCTCATCTTTCCAACCGACCAATTCAATACCATAAAAAGTATAAGCCAATTTGGTTCCAATATAATCGGCTCCAAATTTAGTTGTTAACAAATCGTTTATATTATATGACTGATCTGCATCGACACGAATAAACAAAATATTCGGGGAAACGGTATCATCATATTCAAAATCCGGAGTCATCCCGGTCGCCGTCATCTGATCCAATTTCCATTCTCCTCCGTACCAGTTCCACATACCATCACTGTCGATTCTGATTACTCTGGGGGTTTGCGCCTGCAACCCCATTGTACTTCCCCAAAATGTAGCTGCAACCAATACCCATACCGGCAGACTACGTTGTATTAATTTTAAAAAAATGTTATTCATTTTGATTGATTGTATTAAAGTTTGAAACGAATGCCTAATTTAATCCCAAATGAAAGCGGTTTGATCCGGTCGGTCAGGCTTGTGTTAAGTAAGCCGTTATAAACGATCCCTTTGCCAATGTTGTCGTTGGCTGCGGGGTGATAACTTTCGGCGGGACCTTCGATCAGCGGAATGTTACTGTCTTTGATATCGTTAAAGCCGTAATCAAGGTATGCGCCGATCAAAAAGTCGCTTTCGTCATTCAAACGGCTGATCACACCTGCTTCCAACGTACCTGCCATACCTGTTTTCAATGTGGTATCGCCTTTCCATTTAAGCGTTTTCCCGGGGTTATCGACCGTGCCGAATCCATGATCCGGAAGGGGTAGCGTTCCGGGAGCGCCCATATCAAAGTTTTGTGAGCCATCTGTATAGTAACCGGATACATTCAACCGGCCGTCGGCATGACTTGCCACATTAAACTTTTTGACGATCGGCAACTGAAATTTAACGCCCAAACTCCCGTAGGCGCCCCACTTACCGTACGAAAAACGGGTTTGGTATTGCAACGCCAGCGGAATCTCAAAAAGTTGGATATTCTGCTTCTCCTTGATATTTTCGACACGCGCCCTGAGTTCGAATGCTTTGGGCAAACCGGAATTGTCGTCATCCATATAAGGCCCTAATAAATAGCGGTTTTTATCGTCCATTCCCCCCTTGAGCGTCGCACTTGAGTTATAGACCGACAAACCGATACCCGTACCAATCCCCCAATGGGAGGTGAAATAATAGTTGTACTTTATGCCAACGCCTATTCCGACACCGGAAGTGACCGAACCGGCTACCCCGTCAAGCCCGGTCACTTTGAACCCCAATGTCGATAAGCCGGTATTCAAACTAACCAACGCATACGAGCCTTTCCCGTCCTGTGCCATGATATTGCCGACCCATATGGCAAGGCAACATACTGTAATCATAGTTTTTCTTTTCATATTGATTTATATTTAGTAATTCTCAATTCTCAACTAATTTATCCGTCCATATAAAGGGTCTTTATCCGTCCGTATAAAGAGTCTTAATCCGA
>JAIRJR010000342.1 GCA_031260575.1 Tannerella sp. | reverse complement strand
TAAACGGTTTTCAGTTCGACGCATACGTATGAAGTTTTCTTTAACGCCAGGCTGTTAAAGAAAAACGGGGATTCGTAATAGCTGTTCAACAAACTCCATTCATCCTCTTTCACCACCGGCGCCAACTGTTCCAGGTCGCCAATCATCAGCAACTGAACGCCTCCAAAAGGAAGTTCATTCCGGCGGATCATACGCAATACATAGTCCACCGCATCCAGCAGATCTGCCCTCACCATACTTATTTCGTCGATAACCAAGAGGTCGAGGCTGCGTATAATGTTAATTTTGGCCTTACTGAAGCGGAAAAAATCTTTGGCAGGCGTTGTACCCGGCACAAAAGGAGCAAAACTTAACTGAAAGAAAGAGTGAATCGTTACCCCTCTCGCATTGATGGCGGCAACGCCTGTCGGGGCAACGACGATCATTCTTTTGGGAGAATGTGCGCGGAGATTGTGTAAAAAAGTGGTTTTCCCCGTCCCGGCTTTTCCGGTCAGGAACAGGTGCGTACCGGTGTATTTCAACAGATTGCCGGCTAATTCGAGTTGTGGATTTGTTTCCAAAATGATTTTATTTGCCATGTTCCTTATCCCTTGTATATGAATAAATTCACAGGCAAAGATAGGGTATTTTTTCGTCGTTCATGGTTAATTTTCCATTGATTTTATGTATTGCGATTGGAAAATGATTATATTTGCATATTAAATCATTAAATATCCAGACGTGAAAACTATTAAACTTTCTAACACAAACATTACCGGCTCAAATATCATAATGGGCTGCATGCGCTTAAATAGCCTGTCGATACCCGAAGCAGGACGATTAATTCAAACGGCGCTCGATTCGGGTATTAATTTTTTTGATCATGCCGATATCTATGGCGGCGGCGAGTGCGAAACCATTTTTGCCGAAGCCATACAGATGAACGCCCAAATTCGCGAGAAGATGATCATCCAGAGCAAATGCGGGATATGCAAAGGATTTTACGATTCGTCCAAGGAGCATATCCTTCGTTCGGTAGACAAAATTCTTGCGCGTCTCAAAACCGATTATCTTGACATCCTGTTGATACACCGTCCCGATACATTGATGGAACCGGAGGAAGTGGCCGAAGCATTCGCGGTATTGTTAAACAGCGGTAAGGTGCGTAATTTTGGTGTTTCCAACTACAATCCGATGCAGATTAATCTGTTACAAAAATTTGTTCCCAAAAAGTTGATTGTCAATCAATTGCAATTAAGCGTAGTGCATACGCCGATGATTGATAGCGGAATAGCAGTAAATATGCATATTAATCAGGCGGTGGATCGGGAAGGCAGCGTTTTGGAGTTTTGCCGGTTGAACGATATTACCATACAGGCGTGGTCGCCGTTCCAGAAAGGTTTTATTGAGGGTCCTTTTTTCGATGAGCCGAAATATGCGGAACTGCTCAAAACAATACGTGGTATTGCCGGCAAATACGGCGTATCCGATACCACTGTCGCCGTAGGCTGGATTACCCGCCATCCTGCTAATATCCAAGTAGTAGTTGGTACCACACAGGCGCAAAGATTGATAGACTGCTGCAAAGGTTCGGAATTGCCGTTGACCCGGCAGGAATGGTACGAAATATACCAAGCCGCAGGGAATATGCTTCCATAAACGATGAGAGACGGATAATTATCCGTCTCTACTGTTTACCGCCTGAAATTGCTTCTTCCGTTTCCGCCTCCCCGGTCGTTGTTGTTGCCTCCACCCCGGTTATTGTTGCGGTCGCTATGTCCGTCCCTGTTGCGGTCTCCCTGTCCGCTGTTGAAACGTTCGCCATGACCGCCGCTGCCGCTTCGTGGCGGACGTTGCGGTGGTTCTTGATACCCTGCCGGTTTCGGTAGAAGTATTTTGTGTGATAACTTGAATTTTCCTGTCTTCGGATCAATATCGACCAACTTTACGGGAAGAATGTCGCCTTCACGAAATCCGGTTTCCTCAATTGTTTCAAAACGTTTCCAGCCCATTTCCGAAATATGCAACAATCCTTCTTTTCCGGGCATAAATTCAACAAAAGCGCCATAAGGCATCAATGAAGTAATCTTTGCGTCATAGACTTCTCCGACTTCCGGCGTGGCTACGATGGCTCTGATTGCTTTTAAAGCGCCGTCGATCGATTCTTTGTTTACTCCGGATATTTCGACAATGCCAACGCCATCAACTTCATCAATGGAAATGGTAGCGCCTGTTCTTTCCTGAATACCCTGTATAATCTTTCCGCCGGGGCCGATGATGGCTCCGATAAATTCTTTTCCAACGGTAATGATTTCAATGCGCGGAGCATGAGGTTTAAGGTCGGGACGCACTTCGGGTTGTGCTTCTGTGATTTTATTCAGGATATGCAATCTGCCTTCTCTGGCCTGCGCCAGCGCTTTTTCAAGAATCTCGTACGATAGTCCGTCGACTTTTATATCCATCTGAGTGGCTGTGATGCCGTCTTTTGTGCCGGTCACCTTGAAATCCATATCGCCCAGATGATCTTCATCGCCCAGGATATCCGATAAAACCGCATAGTTCTTTCCTTTATTTTCGGAGATCAATCCCATGGCAATTCCTGATACGGGTTTTTTGATGGTGACGCCCGCGTCCATTAATGCCAGCGTACCTGCACAAACAGTAGCCATCGATGACGAGCCGTTTGATTCGAGAATATCGGAGACAACACGGATTACATAAGGATAATCCTTCGGAATCATGCGTTTAAGTGCGCGGTGCGCCAAATTCCCATGACCTACCTCGCGACGTCCTACGCCACGGTATGATCTGGCTTCGCCTGTGGAAAACGGAGGAAAATTATAGTGCAGCAGGAAACGGTCTTTCCCGAATACCAGTGCATCGTCCACAATCTTTTCATCGCTTTTCGTCCCCAGCGTGACGGTGGTCAACGACTGTGTTTCGCCACGTGTAAAAACAGCGGCGCCATGAGGCCCCGGAACAAAATCGGTTTCGATCCAAATCGGGCGGATGTCGGTTGTTTTACGTCCGTCCAAGCGCTTGCCTTCGTCTAAGATTGCCCGGCGCATGGCTTCTTTTTCGACATCATGATAATACCGGTTGATCATGCCTTCTTTCGTTGCGAGTTCTTCTTCCGGAAAGGCGGATTTAAAATCGGTGATAATTGCTTTGAAAGCTTCGGCGCGAGCATGTTTATCTGTGCCTGATGTAGCTATGGTATATGCTTGTGCATAACACTTGTCGTGGACGGCTTTACGCAGATCTTCATCGTTTTCTTCGTGGCAGTATTCCCGTTTGACAGTTTTGCCGCACAGCTCCATCAATTCTACCTGCACACGGCAATGGTCTTTGATGGCTTCGTGGGCTATTTTGATGGCTTCCAGCATATCGGCTTCCCGTACTTCGTCCATCTCACCTTCTACCATCATAATATTATCGGCCGTAGCGCCTACCATAATGTCGAGATCGGCTACATCCAATTGTTGATAGGTAGGATTGACGACAAATTGCCCGTTAACCCGCCCCACACGTACTTCCGAGATAGGGCCGTTGAAAGGAATATCCGATACGGCAATGGCTGCCGAAGCGGCTAAACCTGCAAGGGCGTCGGGTATATCAATGCCATCGGCCGAAAACAACAGGATGCTGACAAAAACTTCGGCATGGTAATTGTCCGGAAAAAGCGGACGCAGCACGCGGTCTACAAGACGCGAAGTTAGTATTTCATAGTCGGAAGGCTTACCTTCCCTACGTGTAAAACCTCCGGGGAAACGTCCAAAGGCTGAGAATTTCTCTTTATAGTCAACTTGCAAAGGCATATAGTCTATACCCAAATTAGCCTCTTTGGCAGCACAAACAGTGGCCAATAAAACGGTATTACCCATTCGTACAGTAACCGCTCCATCCGCTTGTTTGGCTAATTTCCCGGTTTCAATGATGATGGTTCTCCCATCACCTAAATCAATCGTCTTGTTAATTACATTCATCTTAATTCTTTTACTTCGTCCATACATCTAAAAAACGCACAAAGATAACGAATAATATGGATTCAATGTTCAATGATTCAAAAAATAATGATTACTTTTGTCCATTTGTACATTCACGATTCATTTTTACAACCTATACTCAAAACATGATAATTATGATGAATAAAAAGATTTTTATCACTTCAGTTTTTGCTTTGTCGATGATTTTTGGCGTTTTTGCACAGCAAGACCATGTCCATATCGATTGGCAACCTCAGCGGAATAAAGAAGGGTTAAATCCGTTCGGTACACGGTTAATATCACCTGAAATTCATGATAACCATACGGTTACATTTCGTCTTCGGGGACCCAATCTCGACAGTGTTTCTGTATCCGGAACCATGTTTGTCGGTACCGAAACCGGCAAACGCGTACCGTTGGTAAAAGACGCTGATGGGATATGGAGTGTAACCATCGGTCCGCTCACTCCCGATATTTATATTTATTCGATGCAGATAGACGGTGTGAACGTGGTCGATCCAAGCAATACCATCACCGGTCATTCGGCACAACCTGCATTTGGATTATTGGTGGTACATGGAGACAAACCGGCATTCTATGATGCCAAACAAGTACCTCACGGTAATGTAACCTATCATTATTACCATTCGACAGTGACCCAAGGCGAGCGATGTATGGTGGTCTATACCCCTCCGGGATACGACCCTACAAAAAAATATCCGACACTCTATCTGATGGGAGGATCAGGTGAAGATGCCGAATCATGGACGAATTACGGAAAGGCCA
>JAIRJR010000335.1 GCA_031260575.1 Tannerella sp. | reverse complement strand
TGGGATCATCCGTAATGTACTCGAAGATCATGGCATTAATCCAAATATATGCACCTTGTTACCATCCGGACATGATGCCACGCAAGCCTTGTTGCAAGCCGTTGATTATGTTGATCTTGTAATTCCGCGTGGAAGTAGCGGATTAATAAATTTTGTGCGCAGCCATTCGAGGATACCCGTCATTGAGACTGGCGCCGGAATTTGTCATACCTATTTTGATCAATACGGCGATAAAGAAAAGGGACTGGAAATCGTAAATAATGCAAAAACACGTCGTGTAAGTGTTTGTAATGCACTTGATTGCCTGGTAATTCATTGTGAGAGGCTGGCAGATTTGCCTTATCTCTGCGGCAAACTGTCGGACAGTCAAGTCATTGTTTACGCCGATCCACCTGCTTTCAATGCATTAATGGGTCATTATCCCGAATCACTCCTACAGCCTGCAACTGAAGCCAGCTTCGGAACAGAATTTCTTGATTATAAGATGAGTATACGAACAGTCCATTCACTTGACGAAGCGTTGCAACATATATCTCGTAACAGTTCAAAACACAGTGAATGTATCATCAGCGAATCGGAAGAAGCGATAAAACGGTTTGAACAACACATAGATGCGGCAGGTGTATATACCAATGTATCAACGGCATTCACCGATGGGGCGCAGTTTGGTTTTGGCGCCGAGATAGGGATTAGCACGCAAAAGATGCACGCCCGTGGCCCCATGGCGCTTCCTGAACTCACCACTTATAAATACATCATTAGGGGGAACGGACAAATCAGGAGTTAATTAGCTTCCTTTTCAACATAAATTGTTCGCGATGGGAAGGCAAAAGTTAAACCGGCTTCGTTAAAAGCACGGAGAATCTCAACATTAACTCTTGAGCGCGTCTCAAAGATATCTGCCTGTTTCAAAATAAAATAGATAAATGTGATTTTCAAAGCCGACTCGCCAAAGTCTGTAAATGAAACGACCAAATCCTTGTGCCGTATTTCCGGGATACGATTGGGCATATTTTTTAATATCTGCATGGCTTCCTGCATTTTATCTAACGAGGTATTGTAAGTCAATCCCAATTCCATTACAATTCTCCGCCCGCTTTCTGATGATATATTGATAATGATGCTATCCATCAGTTTGTAGTTTGGAATTGTCAGTAAACGCTTGTCATAGTTACGAATACGAGTAGATCGCAAACCAATATCCATGACTGTGCCTTCTATCGAATCAAATTTAATCGTGTCGCCGATGCGATAGGTCTTGTCCGTAAAAATCGTAATCCCCCCAAAAATATTCTTTATCGTATCCTGTGCCGCCAAAGCAAATGCAATCCCACCGATTCCCAGTGTACCCAACAAAGTAGTTACTTTAATCCCGACATTGTAAAGCGCTGTAATGATACCAATTACCCAAATAAGAATCAGGATTGACCTTTTAATAAAAGGATACAGTTTGGCATCCACATGAAATCGTTTCTGTTTTTTCTGATTTGTTTTTTCAACTACATCCTCAGCGATACAGACGCTTGAAAACCGAGCAAAAAACCAGGTGAAATTGAGAACGATCAAGGCATCGTAGGACTTACTGATGATGTCAAATATCTCTTTATCAAGGTTTAGGCGACTTGCTGCAATCCAAAAAGCAAGCAGTAATACACCCATGTAAATCGGGTTTTCCAGCGAACCAAAAAAATAATCATCAAAGTGAGAAGCCGTCTTTGATGTAATTCGCTTTACGACATATTTATAAAAAACAAACAATAATTTATTCACTAAAAAAACTCCGAAAACAATCAGTAACGATATGCTCCACTCTTTCAATGAATTATTATAAAAAATTTGTTCCCACATAGATTGACAATTAAGCATACTGCACCCCTAAAAAAGAGATTTGCAGCCAAAACGATACAAAGGTAAGACAAAAATGTCAAATACAATATATTAAATGAAAATGTTTTATTGGAAATTCTTTGTAAAACTTGAGAACGCCTGTCACACCTTCGACATTTTTATATCTATTCATTTATTAACTGTATAGTCGTCTGAAATCGAAATGGCATTGGAAAAACCCTGTATTGGTTGAGAACGGAAACGGCTGTACAGCCTACGCCGCTGGTGGCATAATCGAAGTTAAAGGTGATTCCATCGTCGGATTCCTGTAATTGATAGGGATAAGTTGCTTTTGTCAGGTTTTCGGTTGTATAGGGATAAATATTGAAATTAAACCATTGATCTCCTGAAAATTCTAAGCCTATGCCCTCATTATCTGTGACCTTGACCCATCTGTTTTCGGTACGCAGGCCATAATCTTCCGGCCACAAATAGGGTTCGTACATATCCGCAACGGTTGATTCATAAACTCCTGTTTTATAACCTGTTTTACGATCCGGATAGTTCTCTTGGGGACCTCGCCCAAACCATTCGATACGGTTCAGGGTTTTAGCGAGAATCCATTCCATCCCGGCACGTGGAATCCAGGAAGGCATTCGACCTGCCGGAATCAGCTGATGTTCAATCTGTATCTTCCCATCACCATGAATGGTGTAGATGTATTTGTTTTCGAAACCTGTCGCTCTGCCGGTTGTAGCGAGCGCAATATCTTTGACTTCGACGATGACGTTTTCGCCTATTTTGTAATGATTAAAATCAGTACATGTAAATGTCAATCGATCTATTCCGACTGAGTACCAGTCTGTTGAAACAAAACGCCCAAATCCTTCCCTGCGGTTTGCCCCATGGCTGGCCCAAAATCCCCATTGGTCGATTTCGTTTGCTAACGGTGCACGCCAAACATTCATCCGGCCGCCGCTACTGATCAATTCCTTATTCATATATTTTATGGATGTCAGTTGACCGGTTTGTATATCAAATGAATAATTGAAGTCTTTTCCGGAAACAGTTAAAACTTCATCAGATTCTTTGATATCCAAACGCGCAGATGTATTATTTTCCTGCTTGGCAGGAGTACTTTGAAGTAAAAACTGTTCCCATGCTATTTCATGCCCTGCATTAGCCCATAACGTGTTCGTTTTCAGGTTAAAATCTACCAACAAATGATAATCAACGCCAGGTTGCGGGTCAACCTTGCCAAATGGAATCACGATTTCATCGATACTTAATGGTGGTGTGGAAAGTGATAAGTTGCCTTGTCGGATTGTTTTCCCGTTAGCTTGTAACTGCCAGCCGGCATCAAATTGATCCAACGATGAAAATGAATAATGATTATGGATTTTTATCAATCCTGTTATTGCATCAATTAATTGTACGGTAATCGGTTGGCCTGATTTTTTGATTTGCCACATTTCGGGTTGAGGTGTTCTGTCAGGCCAAAGACTTCCATAAACGCGGTTGCTGACTCCATAACTGAAAAAATAGCCATGGTCAGTGATTTCCTCAAAATCAAGCCACAGTGCGGCTTCCTGCTTGAATTGTTCAGAAGGACTTTTGAATTCATCGATAGCGACAACCCTGTTAAAGATACAGGCTTCATCAATGACGGCATCAGCTAAATAACGAGTGGTTTCTGAATTATGATTTTCCGAATCTCGTCCGAGATTGACAGGAAAAGGGAAATTAGAAATCGTACCTATTGCATTTTGTGAAGCAACAAGTTGTAAATCAATGTATAAATCCATTTTATTGCCGTCATATACAGCAGTGACATGATGCCATTTATTTGACCAGTCGACCGGTAATTTGGTTTGTAAACGGTTGAATTTGTTTGTGAAAAGGTAAAAGTCCAGCGAATCTTTACCTGATTGTTTCAGTCCGTATTGGTAAGCCCCTTTCGTAAATAGGGTACCGGTAGAATGGTTCAATTCACGTGGGAAAACCCACAAGGCTAATGTCAGTTGATTTGTTTCAATTTCGACGGCAGGATGCCGGTATACTTCTACCCATTGATCATGCCCATTCAGATCAACTCCCTTACCATGAATACCTTGTGCCAATTTGGCTTTGCCCATCAGATGCACGGGCACATTGTTTTGCGAGGCGTCTTTCAATGCTAAGATGCGTTCTGTGATACCCGGACTGAGGTAATCCCAGATAGCGCCACCGATCAGGCGGGGATATTTGCGAATCAATGCCCAGTATTCATCAAAACCGCCTCCGCCATTTCCGGAAACAGAAATATATTCGTCCATAAAAGAAGGACGACTGTCCATTTCTGCCGGTTCAAGCGCAAATTCCGTTTCGAGACGGAAGGGGGTAGGGTACCTTGGACCAATGATATCTTCGCATCGTTGCCTGTCAGCATTTCCGCCGTACATCCACAGCCGGGTGGGATCCAAACGTTTACCTTCGGCAATGACGGCGCAGATATTTTCGCCTTCACCACTCTCATTTCCTGCACTCCAAAAGAGGATGCTCGGATGATTCCGGTCGCGCAGCACCATCCTCCGGACGCGTTCTTCGTACATCGGTATCCATTTCGCGTCGTTCGACAGATATTCCGTCGCATGGGCTTCGGTTCCGGCTTCATCAATGATATAAATACCGTATTCATCAGCCAGTTCCAGGTATCTTTGATGCGGAGGATAATGGGAGGTGCGGATACAGTTCATGTTAAACTGCTTCAGCAGCTCGAAATCCCTGCGGATGGTCGCTTCATCCATGGCGTGTCCCAAGTCGGGGTGTTGCATGTGGCTGTTGATACCGTGCAACTTAACCGGTTGGCCGTTCAGGTAGAGCGCACGGTTACGCAATTCCGTTTGTTTTACGCCGATACGCCCTTTGATGGCTTCTTCTGTTATTGCGCGATCGTTAAGCAATTCTAAAACAACGGTATACAGATTAGGCGTTTCGGCAGTCCATAGCGCCGGTTTTTGCATGTCAGATACCAAGCGAACGGTCTGCTTTGATTGCGGGGCAAGGAGCAGTTTATCGGATTGTAGCGTTTGCACGACGGATTTAGCTGCGTCATAGACAGTGACTTTCACAGCATATCCTTCCTTTTGAACCGGGGCGTAATTCTTCAAATCTATGTCTAAATTTAATTGCGCGTTTATATATTCCTTGTCTAACGTAGTAACAGCGTACCAGTCAAATAGATGAACATCAGACGTCGCATAAAGCCAAACATCACCAAAGATACCTGCAAGCCTCCAATACTCCTGGTCTTCAAGATAATAACCGTCAGAAAATTTATGCGCTCGGACAGCAATTGTATTCCTTCCGGGTTTCAGGTAGGAGGTAATGTTATATTCGGCAGGTTCATGGGCGCCTTCATTATACCCTACTTCTTTTCCGTTTATCCATACAAACGAAGCCGATGCGCATTTTTCAATT
>JAIRJR010000224.1 GCA_031260575.1 Tannerella sp. | reverse complement strand
GCCTCAGCGACCACCATTAAACATTAATCACAAATCATTAACAATCATGGTTCGAATTAAATTTATCAATGATCCGGCAAACATCACAAGCGAGTTGCTGGAAGGTTATGTATTGGCTTATGCCGATAAAGTAAAATTGGGAGCCGAAAATATCATTGTCCGGTCAATTCCTAAAAACGAAGACAAAGTAGCCATAGTCACACTTGGCGGATCCGGCCACGAACCTGCATTAAGCGGTTTTGTCGGAAAAGGGATGCTGGATGCTTCGGTAGTGGGCGACATTTTTGCCGCACCCGGCGCACAACGCGTATTTCAGGCATTGCAAATGTTTAAACGTGAGGCTGGTATCCTGTTGGTTGTCTTGAATCACTCGGGCGATGTGATGAGCGCCAATATGGCTTGCCGGATGGCCGAAAGTGCAGGTATCAAAGTGAAACAATTATTAACCCACGATGATATCAGCGCAGGAATAGATGCACCGGTTGACGACCGTCGCGGATTAGCCGGTTGCGTACCTTTATATAAAGTACTCGGCGCGGCGGCAGAGGAAGGAAAATCATTGGACGAACTGCTTGAAATTGGCAAACGGTTCAACGAAAACATAGCCACCTTAGCCGTTGCGACACGTTCATGTACACACCCTCAAAACAATGCCGTAATAGCCGATCTTCCCGAAGGAATCATGGAAATCGGTATGGGGCAACACGGCGAAGGTGGCGGCGGACGTCAACCGATGGCTTCGGCCGATGAAACTGCCCGGATCATGCTGAATCTTTTATTAAAACAACTGAAACCCGCTGACGGTGCAAAAATGATGCTGATTATCAATGGCGTAGGCGCAACTACCTTGATGGAGTTGAATATTATCTTCCGCAAAGCTTATAAACTGCTCGAAGAGAAAGGTTTTAAAGTAGTGGCCAGCCGTATCCAGGAAATCCTGACCGTACAGGAACAAGCCGGATTCCAGATGATTATCGGATTAATGGACGACGATCACATCAACTACTATTATCAATCTTCGGATGCTCCGTATTGGACGACGGCTTAATTGAGATTTGAAAATTGAAAATTCAATCAATCATAATGGATGCGGTTCTTAAATGAAAAACTTAACGATAGATGATTTTCGTTTGATGTTACAGAGAGCGTTGAAGCGCATACAAGAACGGGAAGAAGAATTTTCGAAATTGGATGCACTGACCGGTGATGGCGACCATGGGACGGCCATTGTATCCGCGTTTTCTGCGGCTGTAAATGCAGCTGAAAAGGGAACGGAGCTCAAGACCATGCTAAGCGACATGGGGATGGCCGTGATGATGCAAACAAGCGGTTCGACCAGTACGCTTTTGGGCGCATTTTTTCTGGGGATGAGCGATAGCGTGAGCGGAATTGATCCGGATGTTACCGGTATAAAAACCATGTTTTCCGGAGGTCTTGACAACGTACGAAAACAAACCAAAGCAAATGTGGGCGATAAAACCATGATGGATGCCCTGATTCCGGCAGTGAAGGCCATGGAGAATTGTCCGTTGGAGGAAATCGAAGAAATCTTATCGGCAGCGGCATTAGCAGCACAAAAGGGTGCGGAGGCGACAGTCGATATGGTTGCCGGGTTCGGCCGTTCGCGCAACTATGGCGAACGTTCCAAAGGATTTATGGATTGCGGAGCCGCATCATGGAGTACCATGTTTGCCGCTTTCGCAGAAATCAATTCTCAAACTTCATAGTTAATTCAGTTATTCACAACTCATAATTGTATATGGCAGATTTAGACGACTTAAGAGAAGGAGCAAACTTCGGATTGGGAGTAGACTCCAAAAAACAAGATTTTCATGTAAAAGGCGCCGGTCATTTAACTTGGGGTATGAAAGACCGTTTGTCGCGTATTTTCAATCCAAAGACAGGTCGAACAGTCATGCTGGCTTTCGATCACGGCTTTATTATGGGGCCTACTTCGGGTGTCGAAAGAGTCGATCTGACTATCCTTCCGTTGGTTTATTATGCCGACTGCCTGATGTGTTCGCGTGGTATTTTACAAACCACCATCCCACCGATCTACAACAAACCGGTTTGTTTGCGTTCGGATGCGGGCACGACAATCCTTACCGAACTGAACGACAATGTATTGATAGACATCGACGATGCCATCCGTTTGAATGTATCGGCCATGGCCATGATGTTGGCAATTGGCGACCCGTCTTATGAAGCAAAAACAATTGCCAATCTTTTCAAAGCGGCTGATCTCGGTAGCCGTTACGGGATTCCGGTTATGGGTGTTACGGCTGTAGGTAAAGATATGGCACGCGATGCACGTTATTTCGGATTGGCATCACGTGTTTGTGCCGAAAACGGTGCGAATATCGTCAAGACCTACTATTGCGAAGGTTTTGAAAAGGTCGTTGCCGCCTGTCCGGTCCCCATCGTAATCGCCGGAGGCAAGAAACTGCCCGAAAATGAAGCATTGGAATTATGCTACAACGCCATCAACGAAGGCGCCGCCGGCGTAGATATGGGACGCAACGTATTTCAATCCGAATCGCCCATCGCCATGATCCAAGCCATCCAAGCAGTCGTACACGACGGATTGAAACCGGCTAAAGCCTTCGAATTGTTCAACGAAATAAAATTAAACTGCGGATTACTTCTAAAAAATATAATCTGATATTTATATCTGTGAAGAGGCCAACGGCGACAAGAAGGTACTCGTATTGTTCGTAGCCGTATTGGCGTATTCCGGAAGTTTCGACATTCGGCGCCAGTCGGGATGGGAACCGAATTTCTTCCAGGCTTCCGCCCTTGTTGGTTCGTCTTTGTACCATGTAAGATACATCAGGGCGGGCATGCGGGGTCCTGCCAGAATATCTCCGTAAAGTACGGAATTGACGCCACAATCGTCGAAGACTGCTATCTCACCTTCGTTAAACATCTTGACCTTGCGTTT
>JAIRJR010000176.1 GCA_031260575.1 Tannerella sp. | reverse complement strand
ATCATGCTTGGCGTTCCCAATATAAACAAGCGTTTCGCCTCAGGAAGATTTGATTTCAGATAGAGGATAGTCGCTTGTGCGGATGTATATAACTCATCGGCAGTTGCCGTCAATCCCATGTTTCCTAAATGTTTCAAATAATCGGCGACGCTTTTGGATGGATTATTGGTTAAAAACGAGTATCCGACACCTAAGTCCTTCAACTGTGCCAAAAAAGGGATCGTATAAGGGAAAAGCGTATTCCCTTTGTAGATGGTGCCGTCCATATCAAGCGCCACATGTTTGATGCGCTTAATCCGTTCTGCTAATGCCGGCCAATCAGGATGATTTTTTGTCATTTATTGAAAAATCCGGTCTAACCATTGGTCGAGGCAAGCGGTGCGTACAGCCACATCGAGGATTGTAAAACGACGTCGCAGATGATGCGCCCGCAGGAAGCTGTCGCGAAGCCGGGCTTGGCTGATGCCGATTTCTTCCGGCTCGGCAGGCGCTCCTGCCAATTGCAGGCGGCGCTTCACTTCGGCAAATGGCAACAATTGCTTCGCCAGACGCCCCTTGATGGCCGGCCATCTTGCTTTTAATGTTTCCAACTGTATAGCCAATTCTTCTTTCGTGATATATTTGGCGCGTAATTCCGTCAATACCGTTTCGAGGAAATCCGTATCAGCAAACATCGCTTTTGCTTGCGCTTCCAATTGCTCCCATTCTAACCATTTGGCGCAACAATCAGCTACATCAAGCTGCTCGAAAGGATGTTGCAGCAATTGCTCATAAAGGGCGGAAACATACAAAGTAGCTAATCCGACTTTAAATCCGTGTGAAGGAGCTTTTCCGTTATGCGTATGATGCTCCATGTCCCACAGATGGCTGAATTGATGTTCGGCGCCCGCAGCGGGACGGCTTGTCCTAAACCACTGCATGGCAAAACCGCCCAGCATCAGTCCTTCTATTAATGGCGTGATAGCCTCAGCCATCCCGGCGCGCGCTCCATCGGGATAAGCCAACGCGTCTTGTAATCCATCCTGTACAATTGACCAGGCTGTTGGGTCGATTGCATCTTCGCCTAATTCGTCCGACAAAATCCAATCGGCGCCTGCCGGTATTTTAGCAAACAGGTCGGCATAGCCCGATGCCGTCATTTCGGGTGGCGCATGACGGATAATTTCGATATCAGCCAAAACAGCTTGCGGCGCCGGACATTCAAACATCTGTTTGTCGTTCTTATAAGTAACAGATGCGCCAAAGGCGGTATATCCGTCCATAGAGGCGGCTGTGGCGACACATAAATAATTCCTTCCTACATGATGGGAGGCTAATTTGGTCAAATCGTTGATGGTGCCCGAACCGACTGCAACCGGAATCGCATCGGTTTGTTTCAGCGTGTTTTCCAATTGTTCCAAATAGTTGTATTCGGCATATAAGTCCGGGTCGGTAAAGACGAAAGGGGTCTCTTGTGGAATACCGGCATCGGCGAGGTATTCAAATACCGCCTTTCCCGCTACGTCATACGTAGTGGTATCCGCCACGATGATGGCTTTTTTCCCAGGAAACTGTTCCGCAAAGAGGGTTGGGAAACGGTCTAAAATATTGACCCCAATTTGCAATGCACGCGTTTCGCGCGCTGACTGTAATGCTTGTTCTACCTTGTTCATAAGTGTTTAATGATTAATTTAATATGATTGTTTTATGATATGACAAAATTGATTTTTATACGTTACCGATGCTATCATAAGCCGTTCAAATTGTGGACGTTTCATACGCATTTTTTGTTTGGTTGATGCAACTATCTTTCCGTTCTATATTTTTAATTCATAAGTTAAAAAACTACCGGATTCAGCAAGTAAACTTGTAATCCTTTTCTTTTCCTAAAACTTGTTCAATATGGTAAACTTCGTTACAATCTATGAAAGTAAAACCCATATTGTCAATAATCTGCCAGTGGGTTCGTTGGCTTGCTGTGAGTTTTTTTATTGATGGGAAATACGATAGCGGGACAATGACAATTCTCCCGTCTTTCAAATGCAAACGCATCTTACCGCGCTCAAAGCTAATGCTTTTCAATTCCGGCCGTAATCCGATTAATCCTTCCATAACTCTTTAATTTTACTTATATTATTGATTAACTGTGTTTTATTGTCACTCGCGATATTCAAAATTTCTTTTAGTTCCTTCTCGGAAAAACTTCCTTTATGAGCAAGGCAAATTTCAGGTTCAAGCCATATCTTGGCAGCTTTAAATTTGCGGCCTGTGTTTTTTACCACATGAACATGTCGGCGATTCTCCATCAAATCCTGCATCCATATAAAAAACACGAAAGATTTTATTATTAATAATTTTGGCATATTTCGTTTTTTATTACTTCAACTTGTCGCACTTTTGAATACAAAGGTAAAAATAATTTCATTTGTTTATATTTTTATGAACTTCTGAACGATGGTGCCAAATCGAATAAAATAAATACCCGACTGTAGACTGCCAACATTGACAGACATAATGGGGGTCGCTGACTTCAACAAAATCCTGCCTTGAGCATCAATAATTTCAAACGTTGCTTCATGGCTAAAGTACAGAGTTTCTTTTACCGGATTGGGGAAAATGACAGGATTACTTGAACTGTCATCAATAAGTTTTATTGAAGTTTCCAAATCAAGGATAACTCTTTCTAATGCAAAATTAGTATTATTGGAATCATCTATTCGAGAACCTCCGCCTAAAATAAGTTTATTTTTTCCCTGAATTTTCATATCTTGAAAATAATAAATTCCACAAGTATATAAATCGCTCGCAGAAGTTCCGTCATGATTAACACTTACAATTTGCGAACCTGCAGTAATATATTGATTACCGATTTGGAATATGGGCTTGTAACTACCACCTCCAAAATCAAAACAATAAAAGCCGTTCTCTCCAAAACTTGTATCAAGTATTCCGTTGGAAGAAAATTTACTTAAAAACGCTCTATCTCCCCAACCTAAACTATTAGTAAGTCCGGAACCTGAAAGTATAAGATTCCCATCGCTATCTTCCAGTACATTAGTAAAATATTCATAATCTAAGTTGATATCCTGCTTAATATTCAAAT
>JAIRJR010000155.1 GCA_031260575.1 Tannerella sp. | reverse complement strand
CCTTAAATTTGTACAACGCATTGAGATAATTTGCCTGTGCATTGTTCAATCCCATTTCGTCCTGCAACAGGTCGCTCATGGTTGCCATTCCTTCGCGGTATTTGAGCGATGTTTCGCAGTATATTTTTTCCGCAAGGTTAGTGTTGTTTTGCTGACGTTCCACCGTCATTTGGTTATTGAAGTAATTGGTCAGGGCGGTTTTGTAATTGGTCGAAAAACGCTCTTTCGTGTTGTCAAGTAGAGACGTGGCGCGCCGCGTCTCTACATCTGCCTGACGGAATTGCGAGCGTTTGCGGAAACCGTCGAACACGGGAATTGTGAGCCTCAAACCGATGTATGACGATGCGTACCACTTATTATTAGGGCTATCGTTGAAATAATCGCCGAAATTCTGACGCAAACCCTGATAACCGTATTGACCGAAAGCCGACAGCGTGGGATAATAACCGTGATTGACCATTTTTTGATTGAGAGCGGCAACCTCTTTTTGCGCTTCAAGAAGGCGAATATCAATATGTTTCGAGAAATCGGCATTGGCAATGGGGAAATCCGCCAATAGTGAAGTGTTCACGCTGTCGGTCAGCACGATAACGGTTTCCGACGGCATTTCAAGCATGTACTTCATCATGTTTGCCTGCTGTTGGTAGAGGGCTTCGGTATTGTCCCACTGCGTTTGCAGGTTTTGAAGCGATACCATGATGCGGTCGTAATCTACCTGCCGCCCCAGTCCGTTGTCCACCTGCGTTTTCACGATATGGGTCATTTGCTCGGTGCGGGCGATGTTGTCCTGTATCAGTTGCTTCTGCTCGGCTGAAGTCTGTATCAGAAAATAAAGTTTCGCCACTTCTTTGGCAATTTCTTCCTGCGCTTTTTCTACGCCGAGCGTTGCGGCAAATTCGCCTTTTTTCGACCGTTTCAGCGCGGTCAGTACGGTTTGGTTATACAACACCATGTTAGCCGAAACAGTTGCCGATGCCGTGAATTTCGTCCCAAACTTCACGGGTATGGTCGTGCCCGGCTTTCCGAAAATTTCGCCCGGCAGCATATTTACAGCCATCAGCATATTGTCCTGAAACGCGCCGCCCGCTTCCACCTGCGGCAAAAGGTTTGCGAAGGTTTCAGCCGTTTTGTGTGCGCTTTTTTCCCGCGAAAGCGCCGCCTGCGACACATTGATATTCATTTCTACCGCACGGTGCACGCAATCGTTCAGCGAAAGCAACAAGGGAGCATGCTCCCTTGCTTGTTGGGAAAACACTGTCGGGATGCAAAGCAACGTGAACGCTGTCATTTGGATAACTCTTTTTGTATTCATTGTCGTATTATTTTTAGTTTGACGGTACAAAAGTACAGGGCAATAACATGATGCTATTCGTCCATTTTCGTGAATGTCTCGTCCAAATCCGCTAAAAACACGTTTCCTTTTTTTCTGTTCGTCCATTTTCCATAAATATTCGTCCATTTCCAGCAATTATGTTTATCTTTGCCCATATTTTTAATCGAAAAAAGTAACGATATGTATAAAAGCAAATTAGCCGAAGAGTTAAAATTCAGTTTAGAACCGGTTGCCATTTTTTTCACTGATGAAAAACCGATTGACGCCCTGCAATTTGCAGAGGGCAAGAGAGGTTGCGTGGCATCTATGCTTGTTGCATCGGCTTCGCGAGGGAAAACGGCAGTATTCGACGAAAACACGTATGGATGTCCGGGCGGCGGAGTAGGACTGTGCTTTGGGAATACATTCGCGAAAAGAAATCACCCGACCGAACATATTTTGTCCACCGGAATTAAAGTTCCTGCTGAACATGAGAAGAATACGCCCATAGATTTAGAGCGCGGAGAGAGGTTTTTCGCAAACCCCGAAGTGGCAAAAAAATGGATAAAAACATTGCCGTTTACAGAGACGTCAAAAAAATATGTGGTTTTTAAGCCGCTAAACGAGATTGATGAAAACAATCCGCCGGACATCATCATCATATTTGCAAATCCCGACCAAATATCCGCGCTTATTACCATGTCGGGGTACAACAATGGATTGTCGTTAAATGCAATAGCCCCGTTTGGCGCGGCATGTCATTCCATTTTATTCACTTATCAGGAAATTGACAGGGAAAATCCCAAAGCGATTCTTGGCTTTTTTGATATTGCCCAAAGACATAGTGTTCCAAAGGATATTCTTACATTTACGGTTCCTTACAAAATGTTTAGCGAGATTGAAAAAAGTATTCCCGAAAGTTGCCTGACAACTCATTCGTGGGAAAAAATTAGAGGGAGGTAACAGACTTCATTTATGGATACACGCGAAATAAGTTTTGAGGACATTATAAAGTCAAACTTCTATCCTGCCGCATCATTAGCTGAAGATATTAACATTTTTGACGTTGAACACCTGGAGCCAAAGCACATTCTTAATCCCGAATTTTCGCCGCCCATACGCATCAATGCCCACGCCATCATATTGTGCAAATACGGCGAACTATCAATCAGTGTGAATTACACGACCTATCGCCTGAACAAAGGTTCGGCGCTTCGGTTGAGCAACTTCCACACGGTTGATAATATTCGCGTGAACAATAACTGCGAGGCAACGGTTATTGTTTTCTCGCAAAACTTTACGATGTCTATGCCTGTCATCAAAAAAATGATAAAAAACCATAAATCCAGTCCCGAAATTTACCTCAAACTCGGAAATGACGAGATGCGTACTTTGACAGATTTTTTGCAGCGTATCAAAAACTACCTGAAAAGGACTGACCACGCTTTTCATAGTTATATCGTTAAAAACGAAGCGAGTAATTTTTGCATGGAATTTGCCAACATTACCCTGCAAAGAGCAAACACCCCGAACAAAAGAACGGACAAGGAATGTCGCAGAGACGAAATTTTCCGTGATTTCATGCAACTACTCATGAATAATTTTAAGGAACAGCACGAGGTTGCCTATTACGCCAATGAATTACACACCACCCCCGGTAATCTTTCACAATATGTTATTTCCGTCAGCGGCAAATCGCCCATTCAGCACATCGGAAATATGCTGGTTGCCGAAGCCAAAACGCTGCTGCGTAAACCCAATGCAACCATCAAACAGGTGGCTGACGAATTGTATTTTGGCAACCAATCGTCATTCGGGAAATTTTTTAAGAAACATACGGGGATGACGCCGGTGGAGTATAAGAATAAAGGGAAGGGGGAAAAGTAACGCGCAGCGCAAACAATTATAAACCATGTTAGACCGAAAAAAACTACAATTACTGCCTTCGCCTATGCCAACCCCTACCATACACCGGCAAACCCCTACCAGTTGCCTTTGTTTGCATTATTTCAAGATTTTTCGTATATACATTTGCAGCGACGCCGATATTGGCGTTGACCACAAAACAAAAGAGAAATGTATATTGACAATGACAGTTTTGAAAAATGGATGATAAAGTTAGACGGCAAGGTGAGCGAAATATGCAAACACCTGAAATCGCTACTCAATACCAACGACGTTTTCGATAAGGACGAAAAACTGTTGGACAATCAGGATTTGTGCTTCATGCTTCACATCAGCAAGCGTACTTTACAACGTTATCGTACTGAAGGCGGATTGCCGTATCTCAAATACGGTCAGAAAATCTATTATAAAGCCTCTGACGTCAAGGAGTTTGTGAATAGAAACTGCGACTATTGGGATAAAAAGACCATCGAGGAATTTGAAAAGAAAAATGATTGCCTTTGAGCCGTTTGTCTTTTGCTTTCCGAATGCCTTCGACTACTATCTGACATCATCTTTCCCGCATCTTTTTCTTTTCAACAGCAAATTTTGAAGTTTCAAAATGTTGTTGAAAAGCCTCAAAACTAACTATTTTATCAATTTTTGATTGAGTTTCCTCTTTTCCGAATTAGAAAAATTTAGCCTTAAATTCCTCTGTAAGAGCGATTATTTTGTGTTGTAAATTGACTAATTCCCGCGTTTCTTTTTCCAATTTATAGAGAAATGCAAGTGCTTTTTTCTCGGTAAAAGTTGCTTTCAAAGCCTTTGTAACTTGGTTATAATTCGTGCCGATAGCACGAAATTGAGCGTGAAACGTAGTCAGGCGCATGTAATAATCCATTGCTGCCTTGTCAATTTACAACTTTCAACTCGCGGCTAAAGATGCAGGATGTAATGAAATGTGCTTTTACACTCATTCCCGAACGCTCAAAACGTGTCAAAAACTCGTTGTGTTCCACTTCATTGAAACGTATTGAATAACGGAATAC
>JAIRJR010000151.1 GCA_031260575.1 Tannerella sp. | reverse complement strand
CTTGCTTTACTCATTTTTGTCCTGTAACTTTGCCAGGCTTTGTCAAGCGACAGCTTTGAAAAGAACTCTTTTCAGCAAATCTATTTGCCAAAAGCCTGGAAGCAAATCATTCCATGATTTCACATAAAATCAATCCGCTTAAAATTTGTACTTCTTTTACGCAATGACGCGCCCCGATTGCAGACTAACGAGATAGCAGCTTGGCGAAGGCGGGGGTTCAGGCTGTTCGCCCAACACACTACCTTTTTCTACCTCACAAAAGCTCGCCAAAGCTACGCCCCCTCTTTTGCCAAACTGCTCCGTTAGCTGAAGTCATCCTGCGGCGACTTGACCAGTCGGGCGGTGAAGTTCATTGCAACTGTAAAATATTCACTAGATATATTGCATAAATCCCCGATTTCTGAAGTTTATCCAGTGAAAAAGTACAAAGTTAACCTGATTTTATGGGTTACATGAAAAAAAACTTGCTTTACTCATTTTTGTCCTGTAACTTTGCCAGGCTTTGTCAAGCGACAGCTTTGAAAAGAACTCTTTTCAGCAAATCTATTTGCCAAAAGCCTGGAAGCAAATCAGTCCCTGATTTCACATAAAATCAATCCGCTTAAAATTTGTACTTCTTTTACGCAATGACGCGCCTGATTGCAGCTCAACTCTTAAATATGCGCAAAAGTATTGCTTTTTATTGATTCTGCAAAATCTTTTTGAAAATATTTGTGCACAGGGAATTATTTTTATAATTTGTTATGCGCATTTTGGATATTTGTTTGTATCTTTGCGGCAATAAATATACAAAATGCGCACATCATTCAAAACTCAAAATTATCAATTTTCAATTGGCGAGCACGAGGATAAAAGTGTTATTCTTGTGCATTTCAAGTATGATCCGACATTGAAAAATGAATTGAGAGAGAGGTTTCCGTCAGCCAAATGGAACATGTCGAAACAATGTTGGTATTTACCGGATAGTAATGCCATAAGAAAGGAAGTTGGCTTGGCTCCCAAGACTGAATTAGGAAAGGCCGCTATCAGTCAAATTTATCCGGTCAATTTTACTGAACTCGAACGGATGCGCGAATTGCTTGTACTCAAAGCGTACAGCCCAAACACCATCAATACGTATTGTATTGAATTTGCGCAATTGCTCTATCTGCTTAAAGATGTACCTGTCGATACGTTGACACCGGATCGTTTGCGCTCTTATTTGTTGTATTGCATAACTGAACTCAAACTTTCGGAAAACATCATTCACAGCCGGTTGAATGCAATTAAATTTTACTTTGAACAAGTATTGCATCGTGATAAATTATTTTTTAAAGAAATTCCACGTCCCAAAAAGCAATCAATCCTCCCAAAGGCGCTTAGTAAAAAGGATGTAGCAAAAATTTTCGCGCAAGTAGTTAATCCCAAACATTTACTAATGCTCAAATTGTGCTATGGAATGGGCTTGCGGGTAAGCGAAATTGTTAACCTGAAAATTAAGGACATCGACAGTCAGCGAATGCTTGTACATATCGAAGCGGGGAAAGGAAAAAAAGATCGCTATGTTACTTTACCTTCATCCATACTTGATGATTTGCGGAATTATTATTGCGCCTATCGTCCTAAGGTATATTTGTTTGAAGGACAGCATGGTGGACAATATGCTATTCGTAGCGTGCAGGCTGTTTTTAAAAATGCGATGGAAAAAGCTAAAATCAATAAAGCGGTTGGAATTCATGGATTGAGGCACAGTTATGCTACGCATTTGTTAGAATGTGGAACCGACATGTTTTTAATCCAAAAATTGCTGGGGCATAAGGATATAAAAACGACTGAAATCTATGCGAAAGTGAGTAATCGTCAGATTGGAAATGTCAAAAGTCCGCTGGATGATTTATGATTTTTTAATTCACGGCGATGCCCCGTCAGTCCCGCAAGACCAACCAATGACCGGGTGCAAATATATGAAAATAATCACAATATTATGTGTTATGAAAAAAAAAATTGAGGACGATTTGATTAGGACAGTAATGCTTTGACGATATCGTTTCTGTTGATTTTTCGTAGGTAACGGATGATTTGATCGCGGTTTTCAGGTTGGCGCCAGAAGAAAAAACTACGTTGAAAGCATTTTTCTTCTTTGGTGCGGGAGCAAGAGACTTTTTGTAAGGTGTAGGGGTGGATTCCGGAATGGTACATTTCGGATGATAGGGTCATGGGAGTGGGGGTGAAGTCCTGTACCTGCTCCAATTGGAGTTGCATATTTTTTGTTTTGATGGCTAATTCGGCCATATCGGTCGGGGAACAACCGGGATGGCTTGATATGAAATAGGGAATAAGTTGTTGATTCAGATGATTTTTTTTGTTGATACGGTCGAACAGCGTTTTGAATTGTTCAAACAGTTTGAATGAAGGCTTACGCATCAGTTTTAATACCTCATCTTCGGTATGTTCGGGAGCTATTTTCAATCGTCCGGATGTATGTTTGGTGATGAGTTCTTCGGCGTATTTACGAACCATGTTATTCAATGTTTTATCTTTACATTCATGCATCAACATATCGTGACGAATACCGCTACCGATAAATACTTTTTTGATGCCGGGCATATTAGCGGCGGCTTCGTAAAGTTTTAATAATGGTAAATAATTTATATTCAGATTGGTACAGATAAAAGGCGACAAGCAGGAGGGTCTCTTGCATGTCATACATTTTTTTTCGTCTAATCCTTTGATTTGGTACATATTGGCGGAAGGGCCTCCCAAGTCGCTTATATTTCCCGTGAAATCAGGGATATTGATGATAGAGTTGATTTCGTTAAGGATGGATTGTTGGCTTCGGGAGGAAACAAACTTGCCCTGATGTGCCGATATCGTGCAAAAAGCACATCCTCCGAAACATCCCCGATGGATGTTGACCGAATATTTGATCATTTCGTAGGCAGGGATGATTTTCGATTTGTACTTTGGGTGCGGCATGCGGGTATATGGCAAATCGTAAATAGCATCCAATTCATGGGTTGCAAGCGGCGGATAAGGAGGATTGATTACGATCGTTCGTTTGCCTGTCTTCTGCAAGATCCGTGCGGTGGAATCGTATCGTATGGATTCTTCTTCTATGACTCTGAAATTACCGGCATGTTTTATTTTGTCTTTCAAACATTCTTCAAACGGGAAAAGCGTGAGGTCGTTGGTCGAAATCGATACATTATCAGTAATATAGCCTGTTTGAGGGATATCTTTTATCTGTTGAAAGGGGATTCCTTGGCGTAGTGCAGTCACTAACTCTTTGACAGGTTTTTCGCCCATGCCATAGATTAATAAATCGGCAGTGCAGTCGGCTAATATACCCGGTCGCAGGCGGTCTTGCCAATAATCGTAGTGAGCCAGACGACGCATGGATGCTTCGATTCCTCCCAAAACGACCGGAGTGTCGGGATAGATTTCCTTGAGAATTTTTGTATAAACAATGCTGGGAGAGTCCGGACGTTTATCTGTTAGTTTGTCAGGGGTATAGGCATCATCGCTCCTTAGCCTTTTGTTAGCGGTATAATGATTGACCATCGAATCCATCGCACCGGGAGCCACACCGAAAAAAAGGCGGGGGATGCCTAACTTTTTGAAATCGCGGGAGTCGCCTCGCCAATCGGGTTGTGGTACGATCGCTACGCGTAAGCCTTCGGCTTCGAGCACGCGCCCGATTACCGCCGCTCCGAAAGACGGATGGTCGACATAGGCATCGCCGCTAAACAGTATGACATCAACATACTCCCAACCACGAAGTTCCAAT
>JAIRJR010000094.1 GCA_031260575.1 Tannerella sp. | reverse complement strand
TCTATATATAGATAGTAAGCATTCGGCGAACTACACCCCTTCGTTGCTTTCCTTCGTGTAGTCCGGCAGCAGTTTGTACAGGTCGTTAATTTTGCAATCGGGTATCCGGTTGAGTACATCGGTGAGCCATTCGGTTGGGTTGACGTTGTTGATTTTGCATGTACCCAAGAGGGAGTAAATGATGGCAGTGCGTTTTGCGGCTTCATGGTTTCCACAGAACATGTAATTTTTCCGACCTAAAGCCAGAGGTCTTACACCATTTTCGGCCAAATTATCCAAAAGTTGGGATAACGCAATTTATCCCAACTTTTATATTATCCCAACTTTCACTATAAATCACACCTGTTCAGATGTATCTTAAAGAAAAGTTGGGATAATAATTTGCGATTTTTCATTTGTTTGATTTTAAAAAGCCAAACAATTCTGATAGCCCTTTGTTTTTTTCAGACTTCCATTTCTTTGGTATCGTACTTGTCGCTTCATCTTCCAGCGTTGCTAATGCTCTCATTTGTTGTTCGGTCGTGATGTCTTGATAGATCATTGTGGTTTCTATACTTTCATGTCCAAGCAATTTGCTTATTTCCACGATGTTTAAACCGTCTTCTAACCAATGACAAGCTTTTGCATGCCTCCATTGGTGGCTATGCAGGTTCAACGGAACGTCACCACATTTTTCATGTGCTTTGGGAGCGTAGATTTTCAGCCGTTTGCGTATGGCTTCCTGAGACAGTTTCGACTTTTGTCCGTGCCATGACGAATAAAACAGATAATCGTCCGGTTCAGGTTTTGCTCCATGGAACACTTTTATGTATTTTTGGAGGGTATCAACTAATTTGGTCATCAGGTACGCCGTCCTTATTTTGCTTCCTTTTCCAAGTATGGTGGCATATGGTTTGTCCACACAAAGTTTGATGTTTTTGATTTTTAATGACAGTACTTCATCGATTCGGGTAGCCGTCCCATATTCTAAGGACATGACAGTGATGTCCCGCAAGCCGATCCGGGTTGCGGGATCGGGGATGGAAAGGACTGCTTTGACAGCATCCTTAGTCATCCCCTGCACTTGTGATTTGGGTTCCCTGAGCCGTTTGATTGATGCGGCAGCATCTAAATAAAACACTTTATACGCTGCATTGCGCGTTCCTAAATATTTGAGAAAACATTTCATCGCAGCCATCCTGTTGTTGCAAGTCCTGTTGCCGCAGTCTCTCTCCTGCTTGAGCCATAACTGCCAGTCATTGAGACGGGACACGGAGAAACAGGTTGCATTAAATGTCTTGTCGGTTATACCTTTATCTTCCAGATAGCTGACATAGAGGTTTATGGATGTCTGATAGGCTCTGACTGTATGGGGGCTGTTCGTTTTTAAAACCGGCACATAGTCATTTATCCAGTCGAACGCAAATCGCGCAATTTCTATCGCCTGCTTTTCATTAGATGTCGTCTTGCTCATAATCGGGTAATTTTGGAATGAGATTATTAAACGATTCTTCGGTCAGGGTTTTAATCTTATCGGCAAGCGCCGGTGAGAGGTTAAAATATCCATACGTACTGCTTACATTCCGGTGTCCCATTGTCCGGCTCAGATACAGCAACTTATCGTGCAATTCAAAACCAACTCCTTTCCAATTTGTTATATTGGTAACGGCATAATAACTTCTTAAATCATACGGTCGGGCAGGTTCATTGCTGATTTTTTTCCATATCATGCGGAAGTGGTATTCAACCCAGGCAGGACGTTGAAAGCAATCATTTTTGTTCGGGAAAAAACAAATGCGATTCGGGATAAGCTGATCCATGCGCTGATCATATCTTTTGAGCAGGCTCAACATGCTCTCGTGCAATGCAACACGGTGCTGGTCTGCGCCTTTAGACTGATTGATATTGATTACGCCCTCCATCAGGTCTACATCAGACCGTTTCAGCCATCGGGCTTCATTCGTGCGCATTCCGGTGCTCAACAACAGGCGAAAATAAACAGGGAATTCCAGTTTGTTCAGTTTATTAATAAGGCTGTTTTGACCGTTTAAGGCATTGATGACATGCCTGTCTGATGCCTGAAAGAAACGGATCAATTCATCGTTGGTAAATGCGTGAGGAACATATGTACATGGTTTTTCAGAAGGAGTTTGAGGGGGTTCTATCTCAGTCCATCCTCTGTCTCGGGCATATTTTACAAAATTGATTACCACCGTAATACGATACCTGCATGAATTTCCATTTTCCGTAAGACGTTCATTACACCACGCAAGCATATCCGCTGTTAAAGTGGAGGCATCCGGAAACTTTGACGCACAGTGATTATCAAAAAAATGAAGATTTTCTTCATAGGACTGACACCACTTTTTGGTGGCTCTTTTGTTGTAGATAAACTCCTCAAACTGTTCAGCCAAACAGGAACGGAATGGTCTTTTCATAAGTCAAACACCTCCTTTGCTACCGGATAATTTTCGATACTCAGACTGCATTCCCGCAAGTGTTCGAGGTCTGCATCTACGTATGGATGGATGGATTCAGGCGATGTATGTCCCAATATGGAACTGATAACCGGCGACGGTATCCGGCCTCCAAGAAGAGCTGTGGCTAAATGATGGCGAAAGATACGAACGCCGGTTCTGCCGCCTTCCTTGCGCACACCGGCTTCGTTAAATACATTTTTTAGGTGATCCCATATACTCGATATTTTGTTATAGGGTCTATTCCCATTCACAAATATCATCTTTTCCGTTGAACAACCGGGTCGTTCATGCACAAGATAATCCCAGATTGAATTGCCAACGATTGCACTCATCGGCAATGAGTGTTCAATGCCGGTTTTTGATTGAACCAAATGAATCGTTTCTTTTTCCCAGTCAATGTTTTCAGGCCTTAGCGCTAAAATATCGGTTCCACGAAGCCCTGTATAATAGGCTATGGTAGCAATCGCCTTGTCTAACAAAGTTAATTGTGAGTTTTCCTCTTCAAGCCAAATCCGGAACCTTTCTGATTCAGAACGGGTAAGATAAGGATAGTTGGGATAGCTTTTGGGGATGGATGGAAGCATTGACAATAGCCTTTTAACAGGCTCCTCATATAATACAATCGCCGGTTTTAATACCGGAACAATCTTGTCTTTATACGCTTTGCCTCTGATGATGTTCTCGCCGTCAAAAAAAAGTCCAGAACCTGGCGCTCTGTAACAGTTGCAATTGACAGCGCCCCTGACTGCTGTAAATACAATAAGAAAACTGTCCCGGCTTGACGCTCAGTATAGATAGTATGAGGGACTTTTTCGCCCGAACGGGCTGTCTGTACATAATAATCTATGATTGTTTTGTATTCACCCCCAAGCAAATCATACGGCTTGGGAGGCGCTAAAAACCCATGATATAGATGGTGACGTGGATAGATACCCTCTAAATCAAATCGCTTTACATTGCCAAGTACTGATTTCAACGATTTGCGAACGCGGGCATCTTCTTTATACCCGCGTTGCTGTACCTCATGCCAATAGAGTTGTTCGTAAGAATCAATCTCCGGTGAAGAACCTTCATTCAAAACTAAATTAATACACCGCTGCGTCCATTGAATCTGACTAATGCAGTATCCATTATTGCGAAGATAATCAAGCAATAACGGATGATGATTTTGTAAATTACTTGTGTTCATAATGTTTTTTATTAAAATTGAAACAGCGTAATTTACGAAATTATTATCACAACTTTTATTTCGCTATATATTTTATATCAAATTCTTATGAAAAATGTTGGGATAATAAAAAAGTTGGGATAAGAGGCGTTATCCAAAAGTTGGGATAACCTTGTGGAGAACTCCACTACACTCACCAATAACGGCACAATTACAGGCAATATCACCAATTTTAACAATCGCCTCATCCCTCAAGTAGACGGCACACTCACTAATAACGGCACGATTGATGGA
>JAIRJR010000032.1 GCA_031260575.1 Tannerella sp. | reverse complement strand
GGTGCTTTTTTTGAAAACAATAAATAAATATGTAAAATAATATAGAGTAATATGATATAATATATCAACTACGGATATGCCCGGGCGTTTGACAGTTACCGTCTCCACGCCGAATAAGGAAAGCTTGAAAAATAAAGGCTTAGCCTTATTTTTTTGCAAAAAACTTCTTGACTTAATTGTCATAATGTGTCATAATGTTGCTGTTGGAGGCGATTTCATGACACTAGCCAAGTCACAGACAAAAAATGCTATGTCCCTATACGTAACAAAATGTGTCCGTGAAGATGGAAGAAGAACCACCAAGGTAGTTGAGAAGCTCGGCACTGTTGCTCGACCTTCAAAAAACTCTTGGAGATGGCATTGACCCAATCCAGTGGGCAGAGGGATATGTAAAAGAACTAACCCGGAAAGAAAAAGAGGGGCGGCTTGAAATTATCGTCAGATACTCACCTGCCAAGTTGATAGTCAAGGGCGAGCGGCGCCTTTTCTCAGCGGGGTATCTTTTCCTTCAAAAAATATATCACGATTTACGTATTGACAAAATCTGCCGCAAAATTGAAGATAAATATAACTTCGACTTTGACCTTAATTCCGTATTGTCCCGGCTGGTTTATGGCAGGATTATATTCCCGGCTTCCAAGCTTGCCACCCTTGAGCTTTCAAAAAAATTTATTGAGCAGCCTAATTTTGAAATACAACACATATACAGAGGGCTTGAAGTGCTTGCAAAGGAGACGGATTTTATACAGGCCGAGCTATATAAGCGTAGTACCCATATAATCAAAAGAAAGACAGGGGTACTCTACTACGACTGCACGAATTATTTTTTTGAGATTGAACAAGAAGAAGGCTTGAAACAATACTCAAAATCAAAAGAGAATAGGCCCAATCCTGTAGTACAAATGGGGTTATTTATGGACGGGAACGGTATTCCCTTGGCATTTTCAATAACCAAAGGCAACACTAATGAGCAAATTACTCTAAAACCACTTGAGAAAAAAATTCTCTCCGATTTTGAGCTTTCTAAATTTGTGGTATGTACCGATGCCGGGCTTTCATCTACCGATAACAGAAAATACAACAGCATTGGCGGACGCGCATTTATTACCACCCAGTCAGTTAAGAAGCTTAAAAAGCACCTAAAAGATTGGGCTTTGGATGGGAGTGGCTGGCTTTTGCCTGGGTCAAACGGGCGACCGGTTGAAGACCGCGGCCAACCCGGAAAACCTAAAATTTTCAACATTACCAAACTTGATGAAGAAAAATATAAAAAATCCACATTTTACAAGGAGCGTTGGATTAAGGAAGATGGTCTTGAACAAAAACTAATCGTTACCTATTCAATCAAGTACAGGGATTATCACCGCAGCATCAGGGCCGGTCAAATAGAACGCGCCGAGAAGTTGATAAGCTCCAACCCAACAAAATTAAAAAAGGTCAACCAGAACGATTACAAAAGATTCATAGCCAAGACAAGCGTTACAAGCGAGGGCGAAGTAGCAGAGAAGGAACTATATAGCATAGATACAACCGTTATAGCGTCAGAAGAAATCTTCGACGGGTTTTACGCTGTCTGTACTAATCTTGATGATGACCCCGCTGCTATTATCAAAATCAACCACAGGCGTTGGGAAATCGAAGAATGCTTTAGGATTATGAAAAGTGAATTTAAAGCAAGGCCAGTTTACCTAAAACGGGATGACCGGATTGAGGCGCACTTTATCACTTGTTTTATCAGCCTTCTAATATATCGCTTACTGGAGAAGAAGCTTGAGGAAAAATTTACTTGTTCGCAAATCATTCAAGGGTTGCGGGATATGAGCCTGCTTGAAATTTCGCGGGAAGGATATACCCCCGCCTACACACGCACCGATTTTACGGACGCTCTTCATGAATCTTTTGGTTTCCGTACCGACTACCAAATCACTTCACACGCTCGTATGAAAAATATTTTTAAAGTATCGAAAGTCTGAAAACATTATGACATTTTCAATCATAACACAAAAGCCCGAAACACCTGTTTTTATCAGGAATTTCCGGGCGTTTCTTCTTCAAAACTGTCAAACGTGGGATTATACCAGACTATGAAACATTTGGCAAGGGTTTTTTATTTTTTGAGTTTCCCCATTTTTTCAGGAAGTCCAAGACAGTTCAAGTTGGAGCGATGGTTCAGGCTGGGCAAAAAAACTTTTAATACCTGTATAGGATTTACTAAAGATAGCAAACAACCCATCAGAAATAGCATAAAATGTGAACAGATTCAAGCTATAAAGGCGTTTTGAGGCAGTGACAATTTCAAGAACCTCAATGCTGATGTTAACCTTTTCGCTCAAAACTCCTATATAACCTATGGCAACGGTGAGAAACAAGTCAAGATTACGGATAGACTTCAAGGAACGAACAAGAAATTTCTCGAAGCCGAAACCTTGTTTTTTGAATCTGTAGTACTCTTCAATTCGCCAGCGCATTAAATACACTTTGGTAATGGTAACACAAAGCCGCTTATCATCAATTTCGAGATTGGTCAGAAGCATTAAGGGCTCTTTGCCAAACCCGTGACAAATTATCAAGTTTAACTTTTTGCCGGGATAATCAGGCAGTTCTACCGGAGCAATGGATATTTTGCAATTCACTTTTTTGCCGTCTTTAGATTCAAATTTAAGGGTGAATTGCCCTCTAAAACGCTTAGTCAGCTTATTTATCAGAATTTTTTTACCCTTGTAAACACAGTTACGATTGCCAACCATACGTACAATAAAGCTCTCGTTTTTCGGTATCAAATAGTCAAAAAGAAACCCGCCGTCATAGCCGCGGTCAAACGTGCGAATGTTTGACTTTGGAAAATGCGAAGATACGAATTCGAGGGATTTTATAGTTTCCGCGTTATTACTGACATAGCCTTTTTCTTTAGTAGAGTATATGTGATTATACACAGGAATCGGCTGTTTCTGCTTGGCAGTAAGCGCGCTAACACCGGCAGTCCAATATCCGTCTGTTATTTCGCCTGTACTTCCATCTTTAACGCGACAAAGTCCTTCGAGCTTTTTACTGTATGGCTTTGAAACATCACTATCGTCGAAGATGAGGACGGTTTCTTCATCAAAATTATTTTTTATGGAGGCGAAATAGTTTTCCATAAGCTCTTTTTCGCCGTCAAAGGTCATTAGATTTCGTGATAATCGCTCTACCGTTTTATCAAGCTTAATATCTTCATTCAGGCTGCGAGCTATTTCTGTTAAATGACAACTTTTGCCCGCAATCAAACCAAAAACCATGTCGGCTATGAATTTTTGCACCGGTCGGTTAAAACTATTTGATAATTTGCCGCAAAAATTTACTATTCCTCTTTTTAATTTATGCCCGATTATGCTATAATTAATCATGTGCAAAACCTCCGTTTTATTGATATCACTTGTTTTGCTGTGATTACAGTATATCATTTTTTCGGTGGTTTTGCACTTTTTTTCTTGCCTGATTCCAAACTTCAACTGGCTCCAATTATGCGTGTTGTAAGGCTTTGCAGGGTGTTTGGAGTTTCGTTTTGGGGAAACTCAAAAGGAATGAAGCGGCACATAATGAAATACGCCTAAAACTCCATTTTCTTTTAAAAAGCGAAGCAGTCTCGTCCGCTGTGAGAGATTTGTTGCTTTTATCCAGAACATATGTGCGT
>JAIRJR010000408.1 GCA_031260575.1 Tannerella sp. | reverse complement strand
GATATCATGTAATGTATAATAGAGGTGGCAGTGTTTACATAGCTCTTTTTGATGGTTCTGATACATATAATTTTCTAATCAATCGCAGATATACTTTCGGGTATGATGGTTCCAATTATTTTTTGAGTTGGGAAAACATGATTGCAGCTCCGAGCGAATTAATGGGTGCGCCTGCTATACAGGAGCCACCAATAATACCTGTTTCATTTAAACTTATAGAAAACAGGACTTCGATTAGATAATCTTTTGGTTGATAATCCATTTATTCTTAATCCAATCCAACTCATGCGCAAGTTTCAATCCCTTTCCTTAATTTTCATTGCGTTATTCGCCTTTTTCGGATGCGAAGCTGAAAACTTCGGCTCCTTGCATCCGAACGAGGGCGGTATCACCCTGACCGTAGACTGGTCGGGCACCGCCGCTGCCGTTCCGGAAGTCTATCGGGCGCGTGCTGTTTTCGCTTCGGGTTTTACACGGGATTTTGTCAATCTTCGCGGAGCGACCAACCTGCTTACCGTAGAGCCGGGAGAGGCAATGCTGTATGTGTATAACGAAGCCGAACATATCTCCATATCAGGGCATAAAGCAAGGGTAAATACGGTTGATGGAGGAATCGCAGCGAACCCCGGTCTGTTGTTCACACATTCCCGGCAGGTTGTTACGGAGAAAGGCAAAGAAGTAGCCCATACGGCTGTCATGCAACGGCAAACAGGTGAGTTGAGATTTTCGTTTGCCATCAAGCCGGCTTCCATGATCAGCCGGGTAAAATCGGTCAAAGCCGTACTTGAGGGAGTGGCCTCGGAGATCGACATGCAGACAAACGTGCTGTCGGCTCCGGCTGCAACCCACATCCCATTCTCACGAAACGGATATTTCTCGACGGCTACAATCAGACTGCTGGGCTTCGACCCGTCGGCAGCGCAAAAAATCACGCTGGACATTGAACTCGAAAACGGAAACAGTGCGAGCGTAACAAGTAACCTGACTTCGTTGGTTGCCGATTTCAACCAATCCAAGAACGCGCTCTTTTCGCTCAACGCCGACTTGAACATATCGAACGCACCCAATCCGGCAGTTACCATCGACAAATGGGAACAGAATGTGGAAAGCCGCTACCTGTCGGTGTTCCCCTCGGAAATGGCATTGGGTTACGAAGCTGCCGAAAGTTACATCGACATTGCCACCGACCGGCAATCGTGGACATACAGCATCACGCAAACGGGCAACTGGCTTACAGCAACTCAATCAAAAGACCGGCTTCTTCTGAGGGCAAGCGCAAATACTGACAGTCAGCCGCGTGAGGCTATCATACGTATTACGGCAGACGGATTAAGTGAAAGTGTAACCCTTACGCAGGAAGCGTACGTAAAGGGAACTTATTCCGATAAAGAAGTGCTCAGACTACAAAGTGCAACTGTCGGAAGAGGCGTCAACATTATTTTGATGGGCGACGGATATACATTAAAAGATATGGATAAGCAAACGGGCAAGTACGAACTGGACATGCGTGCGGCTGCCGACCATTTTTTCTCCGTCTATCCATATACCGTTTACCGCGACTATTTCAATGTGTATATGATTGCTGCGATATCCAATCAGGAAGGCATCAGTATAGAATCGACCGGCAAGAAGGTTGATAACCGGTTCGAATCAATATGGGAAGGCGGTCGTTCTACCGGCATTGACTGTAATTCGGATATCGTAAGAGAGTATGTCAGAGCCATACCCGCTTTTAGCTTTGCTGCCATGAATAACTTGACGGTCATTATGCCCATCAACGCAAATATATATGCAGGCACATGCCACATGGAGTTGACCTATGAAGACTATGGGAACGGATTTTCAATCAGTATGTGCCCCGTTGGCAGCGATTTCAAAGAAGTCGTTGTGCATGAAGCTGGCGGCCATGGTTTTGCCAAATTGATTGACGAGTATTATGATCATCCTGCTTATTTTCCGAATGAAACCATTCCCGACGAATATAAAGACGAGATAAATGAGTGGAAGCGATATGGCGGCATGGAAAATGTTGATTTTTACAGCGATATCAAACTGACATCATGGAAAGGTTTTGCCGGAATCGCCAAATATCATATGGTGAGCGCCTTCGAGGGGGCATATATGTATGGCAAAGGAATATGGCGACCGGAGTATAACAGTTGCATGAACAACAATGTTCTGTATTTCAACGCCCCAAGCCGCTGGGCGATTGTAAGGCGCATCATGCGGCTGGCAGGAATCAACCATTCGTTCGCCCAATTCCTTCAGGATGACAGAATACCGGCTTATCCTGCAACTACGCGCAGTTACGTCGAGAAAGACTTTGTCCCGCTGGCTCCGCCTGTAAAAAGAATTCAAAGAAATCCTTAGAGACGGGTGATAAATAACTGAATAACGGAATAACGGAATAACTGAGTAACTGAATAACTGAGTAACTGAGTAACGGAATAGCTGAGTAACGGAGTAAGTGTATGTTGTCAAATTATTTTCACCCTTTAGGGGGATTGACAGGCATGATCGGCGGATGTAATTTTGCGGAGAAATAAAAATAAGCGTAAACCGCTCCGAAAGGGGTACAAAAAAGCAAAATGATGAAATGGTTTAATGAAATCAGGGCAAGTATTAGAGATTTGAAATGTCCACATTGCGGAAACGACGATTTGAAGGTCATTGGAGAGAAAGGCGCTACAAAGCGTACTGTTATTACCCTTTTAATTGGTCTGCCTCTTTTCCCTTTAGGACTGTTTATCGCTTCGATTGTAGCAGGAAATATGGCAAAAGCAAGGGAGTCAATGCCTGTTCGATATAAATGCAATCGTTGCAAGCATAAGTTTACCGGCGAACCGAAAGAAGCTATACCGGAAGAAGTACTCTCTACGCCGTGTGAAATACGGTTTGAACGGATATCTAATTTTGTCGGATCAATGATGCCTCAAATGGTTTATTTAAACGGTATAAAAATAGGCATTGCAAAAAACGGCAAAACACTTACGTTCCCGACGCATGTAAAACAAAATACTGTTTTTGTAACCGACCAATATGGGACGGCTTTCCCCGGACATTATAGCTTTGAAGCGCAACCGGGTGGTTTGGTGTCGATGCGTTTTGACCGTAAGTTTAAAGACGTGCAACAAAATATGGTAGATGTGAAATATGCTCCTGTTGCTGCTCCCAATATAAACAACGGCGCAAAAAAACATGAAGAAGCATCATTACTTCCTCCGCCGGAATACAACGGTTTCCGGTGGTTTCTCAAGACACTAATACATTATGCCGATTTCAGCGGACGGGCGCGACGGAGAGAATACTGGTATTTTACGCTGTTCAACCTAATTTTTTACTTCGCTTGGGCAATTTTGACGGGTATTATCTATGGCGTTACCGATGGCGACATCGAGACTTTACCCATTGCATTATATGGTTATTTTATCTTGACGATGTTGCCGGGTATGGCCGTTTCAATCCGGCGGTTGCATGATTTAGGCAAAAGCGGCCGGATGTGGTTCGTGGTTTTAATCCCATTTGTTGGCGTGATATGGTTATTGATTTTGATGGCAACCGAGGGAGATGCGAATGAAAACGAATACGGCCCGGATCCCAAACTATGGCAAGGGCCGTTCAGTGAAAAATCCGGAATGAAAAGCGTAGCAATTACGCTGATCGTTGCAGCCGCTTGTATGATTTTTGCGAACGTCTTTCAATCAATAGCGATCTATGTGGGATACAATGCTCCGTTTCATTTAATGAACCAGTTGAGTTTAGTGACCGGAATCCTGCTGTTGATAGCCGGGATATTCCTTTTATCCCAACAAACGATTCACACCCTTTGTGATAAAGGCAAACAGGCGTATTTACTGCTATTGATCGCAACTTCGATATCATTTCTGTTTTCGTTCTATTTCTTCATACTAAGATTTCCGAATTTCGCAGTATACGGATGGATAAATAGCGCAGGAATGATTATCAATGTGTGTTTTTTTGCGTTGCTTGGTCTATTTGTCGCTTCTTTCCTATACATGCCGCAAAACCGGCAACTCATTCGCAATGTGGCTGTATGGGTCATCGTATTTGCAGGTATGCGAATCTTATGGCATGTTTTTGAGGTAATAAATATGCGTGGAAGCGAATTGGCTTTTTTTGAAATATTTTATTTTCTCCTCCCCGCTGCCTATATTATTTTGGCGGCGACATACCTTTCGGAGAAAACGCAAACCGTTCCTGCTTCTGTTCCGCTACCGGCGCAAGATCATGAGAGAGCGACAACTCCCCATTTAGGCGGACATGAAGCGAAACCTTACTTTATACTCGAACATAGGGTCGGGTCGAGGTATCATAAGGCAGGCGAACATCAAAAGATCGTTGCCGGCCGGATAGAGATAGGGCGCGACACGAAGTGCGAGGTGCGTTTTGATGAGAATTTCGAGACGGTCAGCCGTCGCCATGCCGCCGTCGTCAGAGACGGAAACAACTGGAAATTAGAGCCATTGTCGCAAACGAACTCTACTTTCATTAACGGAAACATTGTGCATAGAGAGTGGTATCTTCAACACGGAGACGAGATTCAGTGCGCCGTCAACGGACCCAAGCTGGTATTCAAAACAAGCGTGGACAGCCTGCAGCCAAAAGAAAATACAAGCCGGTCAATTGAACAAAGCGGCAAAATGCCATTTACAGCAAGTCATCAATATCCTCAATCTTGAGCAGCCCCATTCGCATGGCGCTAATGACAAGCGACATGGCATTCTTGACTTCAAACTTTTGAATCAGATTCTTACGCACTGTTTTGACCGTTTCTTTATCCACGTAAAGGATATTGTCGGCAATTTCCCGGCTGGTATAGCCGGCAGCAATCAACCGGAGCAACTGGATTTCACGACGCGCCAACTTGATGGATTTACCATCCTTTTTCACAGCCAACAACATGGAGTTTTTGCCGCTGAGTTTCATAATCAGTTCCATCCGGTAAACCCTGACTGTCTCAATGTTTATATTTAGCGTATCGGCGATTTCCCAGTTGGTGCATCCTTGTATCAGCATATTTTCAATGAGTTGCATTAGATAACGATCCATATATTCATGATCAATAGCTCCTTTATCGGTGGTCAACAGGCTTTTGACCATCATTGTGCGTTCATTATCGATGGAATGAATCATCTGCGACATTTTTTCTATGATTGCATGAGGGTTGTCATCTGTTTTGACTTTTTGGATCATTTGCTGTATTGTGGTTTGCTGCCATTCAGGTTCAGACTGATCTTTTTCGATCGAAACTTCGATTTTGTCATAGCGAAAAAACGCTCCTTTCATGACGGTATCAACTGCCGAAACGATCACTTTCGGCAGGGCGTCTCTTGAAATATAGCCCGATGTCAGACTGTTTAAAGTGTTTTTAAAAACGGCATATTCGTCGAACGAAGCGACCGCCAAAATTTTCAGGCCGGGATATGTTTCCCGTAATTCTTCACAAAAATCAGCCCAGTAACCGTCTGATAAATCCAATCCAAGAAGAAGGACATGGGGTAAGCGAACCGATAATTTCTGCCTGCATTCCTTTAGTGTGTAGAAAACATCCGTCACTTTGGCGAAATTCGATTTATCAATGGATGAACAAAAGTCGTCATTCAATTTTTTGCTTTTTATGGCAACGTATACCTGTATCATTCCGATTTTTTGCAACAAATGTACAATAATTTCTAAACAAATTTCACCTTTTTCAAATTTATTATTTCGCTTCACCGGACCGCCCGGCCGATACGTGTCAATCCCCCAAAAGGATGAAAAAGCACCCGGGCAGGATTTTTTTATCCGTATTGGGATTGGAAAATAAAAAAAACACCCTACTTTTGACCACTCGAACAGGAATGAATACGAAATGATGAAACATTCTACCCATATCTTGTACCCGGAGGGACATTGTATCGTCAACATGACGCTGTTGTTCATTGCTTTCCTGCTATCGTCAACTGCGCATGTTGCGGGTGGGCAGATGCAGCATACGGATTTGCCGGCGAATGAATGGAAAACCCGGGAACAGGACACTTCAGATACGGTCGATGACGGCGATGTCAATCCCACCGGTTGGGTTGACGGCATTCATCAAATAATCGATTCGCTGCAGCAGTTGAACAGCACACAGGCATTGAGCAAAAAACAGGAAATGCAAATCTATACTCAAATTGCCGATAAATACCATACCATTGAAACGGACAGCTCAATAGCCTATCGCATTAAAACCATAACACTTGCCCGGGAGTTGAATGATTTTGAAGAATTGATGAAAGCTTACTATTCAATGGCGATTGACCATATCTTTAAAGGCAACTTCGATACGGCGTTTGATTACTTGAAACAGGCGAATGATTTAGCATTGAAACACCGGAATAAAGAAATGGAAGCAGCTGTATTGAATTCGACCGGTTATGCCTATATGAAACAGGGAAAATACAATATGGCGATAGATTACTATCTGAAATACCTGAAAATGTCTGAAAATGAGGGGTGGACATATAATTGCATCAGAGCGTTAGCCAACTTGGGAGAAATTAACCGGCGTTTAGGCAATACGGAACAATCTTTCCAATACCTGAAACAAGCAGAGGAAATAAATAATCAATTGTACCCTGTTTCAAGTGATTGGCTCATGCCGCATATATACAATGAGTATGCGTTTAATTACTTAAATTTAGGCGATTACGACGAAGCGCTTCACCATGCCTTGAAAGCGGACAGCATCGTTTTACCATTCGGTACGATTAACCGGTGCTACACAAAAGGCATTCTGGCAAGCATCTACCTGCACCGGAACGACTACGAACGCGCCTTGCAGAATGCCCAAGAATCGTTCGAACAGGCAAACATCCTGAAAGCTGCAAACCTGTATATCAATGCAGGAAAAATACTGTCGGACATTTATTTGGCGCAAAAGCGTTACCGGGAAGCGGAAACCGAAGCAATCAAAGCCTGGCAAATCGACACGACCAATATAGATGAATCGCGCGCCCTGATTCATAACATCGCGCTGGCAAATATCTACATGGGCAACAAGGAGAAAGCGGCATATTATCTCAATAAATATTCGTAATTGAACGCCCGGTACACCGAAAAGAGTTTCCATACGACTGCGTCCGATCTGTCAATTTCGTACGAAACCGGAAAGAAAGAAACGCGTATCGCCTCGCTCGAAAAAGAGCGCCGGCTGTATATCTGGTTGGGTATTGCAGGCGGAATGGTAGTGGTTGCACTGGCTGTCATGTATCGCCTGTCCGTCAGAAATGCACGTAAAGGACAGTTGCTTGTTGCCACACAAGCCGTTGAAGAAGGCGGAATCGGCGAGCGTGCACGCATTGCCGCCGACCTGCACGACCGCCTTGTCGGAAGCCTGTCGGCCGTAAAAATCGGACTGAAAAACGCGGAGGGCCTGCCTGTCATCAGTGAGAAAATTGACGAGTGCATGAAAGAAGTCCGCGAAATCACGAACAACATTATGCCGCGTTCGCTGCGCCTGTTCGGCTTGAAAGGGGCGTTGGAAGACTTATGCGCTCAGTTTCAAAATGTGCAATTTCACTTTTTTGGCGAAGAGAAGCGTTTCAAACACAACCTGGAGTATACCATCTATTGCTGCGCCAGGGAATTGGTAAATAACGCATTAGCACATTCGGGCGCTTCAATAATCAATATACAGATGGTGCAAAGCCGTAAAATGGTGTCGCTAACCGTCGAGGACAACGGCTTCGGCTTCGATGAAAAAACCGTCAAGAAGGGCGACGGTCTGCACAATCTTCGCAACCGCATTGCCTCGTGCGGAGGGAAAATTGATATTGCCTCTGTGCCGGGGAAGGGGACGGAAACGGTGATTCAATTGAAAATTGATAATTAGTAAGAATAAACCACAAAAGAATAATCATGAACCCCAATTTTCAATTTTCAACTTTCAATTTACAACGCATACAAGTGGCGATTGCGGATGACCACAAAATGGTCGTGAAAAGCCTGAGCAAGTTGCTCGACTCATCGAAGATTGCCATCGTTACGGACATCTATTATACGCTGAAATCCTGCAGGGGAGGGCTAACCAAATCCCTTCCCGATGTATTGCTGCTCGATATCGGAATGCCCGACGGCGATGGCGTGGAATTTTGTGCCGAAATTACCAAAGCCTACCCGAATATGAAAGTCATTATGCTGACAAGTTACAAGGAATTCAACGTTGCCAAACGCGCTTTACATAACGGCGCGCTCGGTTATGTCCTGAAAAATGCCGAACCCGAAGAAATATTTACCGCTATCGAAACGGTATACCACGGAAAGCAATTCCTGTGTGAAGAGATAGACATCTTGCTGAAAAAAACAGGAAACGACACTGTTATATGGTTCTCTCCCCGCGAGAAAGAAATCCTGCAATTGATTGCCGACGGCTTCACAACACGAGAAATTGCCCACAAGATTTGCCGTGACGAAGAAACCGTCAAAACCTTCCGGAAAATCCTGCTTGTCAAATTAGAAGCCGGCAATACGGCACAAATGATCAAAAAGGCTTGCGAACAGAATTTAGTGCATTAGGCATGGGAAGTGGGGGTAGTCACTACCGTTCAATCTTTCTGATGCGTACATTACGGATTTCGCCGGATGAATTGTATACCCAAAATGTAAAGCCTGTATCCAAATAATCGGCGCGCAGATGGATTTCTTTTTTTGCGGTTGCAAGGTTGACAATAATTTCCGAGCCTACCTTGGCAAAGATACTGTCGGGCGTTACGCGCAACTGTACAGGATACCAATGGTTATCGTTCCATGAAAAAAGCTGTTGGGTTTCGTTTTCGGAAGCATCGAAACCGTCGATACTCGACAAGCCGTTGACCACCCCTCCCCACCCGCCGAAGATAAGCGAAGCGTATGTGTCGCCGTAAGGAAAAGTCAAGCCGGCAAAGATGTCGGAAC
>JAIRJR010000357.1 GCA_031260575.1 Tannerella sp. | reverse complement strand
GATGAACAATCGACATGATTTCGTATTCCTTCATGCCTTCTCTGGCTGCCCGCATACCTGCTACATGCATCCGGTAGGATATGGTGGCGGCGCGGACAATCTCTGCGACTTCTTCGTCTGTCTTGTAATTGCGCTGATTTACAACGGCCTTGATAAATTCAATGGATTTTCCTGCATCCACAGACGATGGCGTTATGCCCAGCCATCCAGATAATTTCAGGGTATGTTCCGGACGGTAGGGAGGAAGGAAATGAATCGTTCGGCCTTGGGCGGAGGCTGCCGCAAGAAAAGTTTTCAGGTCGGCTGAAGGTCGTACATCATATACTCCGACAGTGTCCGCCTGCTCTCTCAGCGTGGGTTGCGGGCCTGTCCACACAATCGTATCTATCGTTGCTTCATCACCGAAAATGATTTCACAATTTTCTACCGGGTCAATCACCGCAGCAAGGCCGGGCGTTTGGTGGTATCCGAAGAAATAGAGGAAGGTGGAATCCTGCCTGAACGGATACGTATTATCCTTATAATTCATTGAACTTTCGTCGTTTCCAAGAAACAACAGGATCCCTTCACTGAACGATTCGCACAGTTTTTTCCGGCGATTGATGTAGGTTGATTTTTCAAACATGGCTTTGTAGTTTAATATAAATGATTTCTATTTTTTCGAGCAAAAATAGATAAAAATACTGATATCGCATGATATCATAAAAAAATAACACAAAATCCGGGATGATAATTCATCAATCTCGTTTTAAATGATTACTTTTGGGGTGCAGATTGGGATGGATGTCTGTACTCCAATCATCATCAACTAATTTATATCGCTTATGAAGAATATCTTATTCGCAGGACTCTCACTTACAGTAGTAGGAGCCTGCACAACTCAACAAAGTGTGCCTGCTAAAAAGCCCAATATCTTATATATCATGTCCGACGACCATGCTTATCAGGCAGTCGGCGTGTATGGATTTGGTTTAAACCGGACGCCAAACATCGACCGTATTGCCCGCGAAGGCATGAGATTCAACAATTGTTTTGTAACCAATTCAATCAGTGGTCCTTCACGCGCCGTGATGTTGACCGGTAAATTCAGCCATAAAAACGGTTTCTATGATAATGGCGGAAGGACAATATTTGATGGCTCCCAGCAGACTTTGCCCAAACTCTTGCAAGAGGCAGGCTATCATACCGGTATCGTAGGGAAATGGCATTTAAAAAGTACACCTACGGGTTTTGATTATTACAGCATTCATTACGACCAGGGACAATATTACAATCCTGATTTTATGGAAGAGGGCGAAGAAAGAGTACGGTATGAGGGATATGCAACCGACCTGACCGCCGATAATGCGATTCAATTCATCCAAAACAGTGACACAGACAAACCATTTTGCCTGCTGATGCACTTCAAAGCGCCACATCGCGAATGGTATCCCGCACCCAATAAATTATCAATGTACGAAGACGTCACATTTCCTCTTCCTGCCACATTTTATGATAATTATGAAGGACGTATCGCTGCACAACAACAAAAAATGCGGATTGATAACGATATGCTTTTGGGGCGCGACCTGAAAACAGTTGGTGAATGGGATACGATACCGCCCGGCGAATTTCGACGCATGACCCCCGAACAACGTTCGGCTTGGGATGCCGTTTACAATCCGATCATATCAGATTTCGCCCAAAAACGACCTACAGGAAATGCATTGATAGAGTGGAAGTACCAGCGCTATTTACGCGACTATCTGAAATGTATCTCTTCTGTTGATGATAATGTCGGGCGTGTCTTGAATTATCTGGAACAAATCGGCGAACTTGATAACACCATTATCATCTATACTTCGGATCAGGGTTTCTATCTCGGCGAACATGGTTGGTTCGACAAGCGGTTTATGTATGAAGAATCGTTAAAAACGCCTTTTGTCATCCGTTATCCCAAAGCCATAAAATCAGCGGGAAGTGTAACAAATGCCATGATTCAGAATCTGGATTTCGCTCCTACACTATTGGATTTAGCCGGAGTATCTGTCCCCAATGATATTCAGGGAGAATCATTCAAAGAAGTATTGACCGGTAAAAAACAAACAGCTAAAGAAGCTTTGTACTATCATTATTACGAATATCCAATGCCACATGCCGTAAAAAAACACTATGGCGTGCGCACCGACAGGTATAAATTAATTCATTTTTATAATGACATAGACGAATGGGAACTATTTGATTTGCAAAATGATCCGAACGAAATGAAAAACCTTATCCATGATCCTTCCCAAGCCGAAAACATCAAATCATTAAAGGTGAAATTGGCTGAGTTACAGGTGAAATACGAGGATACCGACCCTACAAGTGATGCATATTTAGCGGAACAACTTGCTTTTTCGAAAAAAAATGAATAAAAATGTCGCCAAAACACATCACATCTTTTATATCAGTGGGGTTAATGACGTTTACCGTTCAAACCGCCGCACAACAATCCGATCGTCCCAATATCATTTGTATCCTCGCTGATGATCTGGGCTATGGCGACTTGACAGTTACCGGCGCCACCGGTTACAAAACGCCGAATATCGACCGCTTATGTGTTGAAGGTATGCGGTTTACAAATTTCTACAGTGCACAGGCTGTAAGTAGCGCCTCGCGGGCAGGGATACTCACAGGTTGTTATCCCAACCGCATTGGTTTTTCGGGGGCGCTTGGGCCGAATGCCAACACCGGTATAGCCGACAGCGAAGAAGTCATTGCAGAAATACTAAAGAAGAAAGGGTATACCTGTAGCGCGATCGGGAAATGGCATTTGGGACATCATCCTCAATTCTTGCCAACGAGGCATGGATTCGATGAGTACTATGGATTGCCGTATTCCAACGATATGTGGCCTTTCCATCCGCAAAATCCGAGCGCCTACCCTCCGTTGCCCATGATCGAAAACGAACAGATCATCGACCCGGAAGTGACGGCTGAAGATCAAACACAAATAACGACCCAATATACTGAAAGGGCTGTCCGATTTATCGAAAATAATAAAGACAAGCCGTTTTTCCTCTATTTAGCACATTCTATGCCACATGTGCCTCTGTTTGTATCGGATAAATTTAAAGGTAAATCCGAACAGGGGCTGTATGGCGATGTGATGATGGAGATCGACTGGAGCGTAGGTGAAATCATGAAAGTGTTGAAAAAAAATGGGATAGACAAGAATACATTGATCATTTTTACCTCTGATAACGGTCCCTGGACCAATTACGGCAACCATGCCGGGTCTTCAGGCGGATTTCGTGAGGCGAAAGGTACAATATTTGAGGGCGGAGTACGCGTTCCGTGTATCATGCGTTGGCCGGAAAAGATTCCTGCCGGTACGATATGTAACCAATTGGCATCTACAATCGACCTGTTGCCTACAATTGCCAATCTGTCCGGAGCGCCTTTGCCGACTTTAAAAATCGATGGTGTGAATATTACTCCCCTGATGATGGGTGATGAAAAAGCTAAACCTCGTGAATTTTTCCTGTATTATTACGACAGAAACAATCTAAAGGCAGTTCGCAATGACCGTTTCAAACTGGTTCTGCAACATATGGGACGAACTTATGCCGGGTTTCTTCCCGGAAACGACGGCCAGCCCGGTCAAGTAAACGAACGCCACCAGGAATACCAAGCCTTGTACGACCTTCGCCGTGATCCGGGTGAACGCTATGACGTACAAAACCAATACCCCGAAGTGGTGGCTGAACTGATGAAAGTCGTCGAAGTAGCCCGACTTGATCTGGGGGACGACCTCACAGGACATGCGGGAACCGGTAGAAGGGCGATTGGAACTTTGAGATAATTATTTATAAATAAACAAATTACTAATTGAAGGGTTATTTGCCCTAAGAAAAAATCACGGGCGTGTTTTGGGCGTATTTCTTATCCATTGAATAAAGGTGGCAAGTTCTTCTACTTTAGCCGGATGTTGGTAAGCCAGATTATTCTGTTCGCCTCTATCTTCTTTCAGGTTATAGAGTTGATGTTGCGTTGAGATGCCGGTTTCGTTCCCATTGCCTCCCATAGGCATATCACGATTGGAAGCCGGAATATACTTCCATCCATCTTTCTTTACCGTTACCCCACCGGCATGTTCCATGATGTATTCACGCCCTACTTTATCTTTTCCCAACCACGCCTTGAGTTGGTTGAAACTGTCAGGAGCTGCATCTTCCGGAATCTTCAGACCTGTAAGTGCTGCCATAGATGCAAAAAAATCCAAATGCGACACATAAGCATCAGAAACGTCGCCTTTTTTTACTCCGCCTTTTGGCCAACTGACAATAAAGGGTATGCATGTTCCTGCTTCAAAAAGGCTCCCTTTACCACCACGTAGTGTTCCGCGCGGATTGTGATCGCCGAGAAGCTCTACAACCTGATCCCGGTATCCATCGTCGAGCACCGGTCCATTGTCGCTGGTAATAATAATTATGGTGTTATCTAATAATCCATTGCGCTCCAAAGCATCTACAATACGCCCTATTGACCAGTCGAACGACAATATTGCATCTCCGCGAGGTCCCATACCTGTTTTACCAACAAATCGTTGATGTGGTACACGCGGCACATGAATATCATGGGTTGCAAAATAGAGGAAAAAGGGCTTTTCTTTGTTTCGTTCAATAAAAGTTACTGCTTTGGATGTAATACTGTCAGCAATCATTTCATCATCCCACAACGCCTGTTTGCCACCTTTCATATAACCAATTCGCCCGATTCCTTTGACAATTGCCATATCATGTCCATGGCTGTGAACCATTTTGGTGAGTAATTCGGGATTTGTACTACCTAAAGGCTCACCCTCGAATGGTTCTCTATAATTGATTTCAATCGGATCGGAGGGGTCAAGGTTTTCGACCCGTTGATTTTCTAAAAACACACACGGTACCCGGTCGCCGGTAGCAGGAATGATGTACGAATAGTCAAATCCTGATTCTTTGGGACCCGGAGCAATATATTCGTTCCAGTTTTGGTTGTTATCCATGCCTAAGCCGAGATGCCACTTACCAACAACGGCTGTCGTATAACCGGCATATTGTAGCATAGATTGAACGGTTTTCTGACCTTGTTTGATAATTGACGGCGCGTTACCCGGTAATATACCCGTATCGTTGCGACGAAACGAATATTGCCCTGTAAGAAGCGCATACCGTGAAGGCGTGCTGGTGGCAGCTCCAGAGTGAGCATTCAAAAAACGAATACCATTCGACGCAACACGATCAATATTAGGTGTGTTGACTCTGGAAGCGCCATAGCACGAAAGATCACCATAACCAATATCATCAGCAATAATAAAAATGATATTGGGCTGTTGAGCTTTTTTTCCGGCACCGGAATCACATCCTGCAAAGCCACCAAAAGCAGCAGCGCCAAAAAGAGAAAAATAAAAAGATTTTTTCATTGGAAATAGAATTTTAATATTTTTTCACACAACTGAGTTCTTTTGTATGATTTACTTAGAAAAAAAACTAACCATATACGATGATAATCACAATTATACTTACATTGTAGAAATGAATCGGTCGATTAGTTCCGTCAATAAAATTGCACAAACATAAGAATAAAAAAAATATTTCAAACCTTTTTCGACAAAAAAATGATTTACTTTGTATTCATTTTAAATCATCAATAATCAGGATATGATCAAAGCGGTTCTTTTTGATATGGATGGCGTGTTGGTAGATACAGAGCGTCAGATATGCCGGGCAGCGATTCAAATGTTTAAAGAGTTAGGGGTTACCGTGCAACCGGAGGATTTCTTACCTTTTGTTGGCGCGGGCGAGAACCGTTATATTGGCGGTGTAGCGGAAAAATATGGATTCGGGTTGGATATTGATGCGGCTAAGTTTCGTACCTATACGATTTATGGCGAAATAGTTCATGACTGTTTGAAACCGCTTGCCGGCGTGTATGATTTTATTGACCGTTGCCGTACAAAAGAGATTAAAATAGCGATTGCCACCAGCGCCGACTTGATGAAAATGGAAATTAATCTGCGCGAAATCGGTCTGCCGGCGGAAACATTCGATGCGACGGTAAACGGTTTGGAAGTCGTACACAAAAAACCATCACCGGAGATTTACCTTATGGCTGCCCGGAAAGTAGGTGTGGAACCGGCATATTGTTTGGTGGTTGAAGATGCAATCAATGGAGTTCAAGCGGCTAAGACAGCCGGTATGTACTGTTTAGCATTAACCACAAGTTTCTCGGTCGAACAACTCAATCAAGCCGATTGGATTCGCAAGGATTTAACGGAAGCGCTTGATTTAATTTGAAATATTTTTCGATATTCCTTTTGCATTGCAATATTCATTTTTTTCTTACTTTTGTATCCAAATTTATTATATTAACAACATGAAACGACTACATTTACCATCAGTTTTGCTCCTGGCAGGGTTATTCGCGATGAATGGTTTTGCCCAAGTTCCTCTGACCCTTGAGATGATCTACAAGCAACGATCGCCTTTAGCGACACAAAGTTTCGGTGGGATGAAATGGCTCAAAGACGGCAACGGATACAGCCGCTTAGAAGCAAATACAGATACCGAAGGTATGGATATCATTCGCTACGATGCTGCAACAGGCAACAAAAATGTGATGATTCCGGCATCGAATTTGATCGTAAAAGAAACAGGCGCGCCACTTCCCGTTTCCGACTATATATGGTCGCCCGACAATACGAAAATGCTGATTTTCACAAATACACGGCGGGTATGGCGACAGAATACACGCGGCGACTATTGGGTGTTGAATCTGCAATCGGGCGAGTTGAGGCAATTAGGGAAATCCTTACCTGCAACTACGCTGATGTTTGCCAAGTTTTCGCCGGATAACAACAAAGTGGCGTATGTAAGCAACAACAATATCTATGTGGAAGACATCGCAAACCAAACGATTACACAAATAACTTTCGACGGAAATCAGGACATTGTAAACGGCACATTCGACTGGGTGTATGAAGAAGAATTTGGTTGCCGCGATGGATTCCGCTGGAGTGCTGACAGCAAATATATTGCTTATTGGCAGTCGGATACGCGCGGTACAGGTGTTTTCTATATGATTAACAATGTAGATTCGATCTATCCTTCACTCATTCCGCTACCCTATCCCAAAGTAGGTACGACCAATTCGGCTGTGAAAGTTGGCGTGATTCAAGCCGGTGGCGGGACAACGCAATGGATTCCGATTCCGGGTGACGAACGCAACAATTACATTCCGCGTATGGAGTTTATTCCAAACAGCAACGAACTGATGATTCAGCAATTGAACCGGCTGCAAAACACCAATAAAGTATGGATTGCAGAAGCGGGCGGCAGCAAACTTGAAAATATCCTGACGGAAACAGATGCGGCTTGGGTAGGTTTAAACGATAATATCAACTGGGTCGATAAAGAGAAATTCTTCACATGGACAAGCGAACGGGATGGATGGAAACATCTTTATCTTGTCAGTCGGGATGGCAAAAACATGCAACCCATTACAATAGGCAATTACGATGTCGAAAGCGTAGCCGGTATTGATATGAGCCAAGGGTATGTGTATTTTATTTCTACGATGGACAATTATACACAGCGCGACTTGTTCCGTGTCAAACTAAAAGGCGACGGCAAACCGGAACTTGTTAGTCCGAAAGATCAAAAAGGACAACACCGTTACAGTATGTCGCCTACAGGCAAATGGGCGATTCATACATTCAACAGTTCGACTACGCCTCCAATGATTGATATGGTGGCGTTTCCGAAAGGCAATAGCGTACGCATGTTGGTGGATAACAGCGCTGTAAAAAAAGTACACGATGATATGGGTTTGCAATATAAGGAATTTGTCAAAGTGGATATCGGAGAAATTATATTGGATGCCTGGGTGTTGAAACCCAAAGATTTCGACCCGGCTAAGAAATATCCGGTAATCGTTTTTGTTTACGGTGAACCTGCAAGTGCGACCGTACAGGACAACTGGGGGCCTAATCTGTTTGACCAATATTTATTACAACAAGGTTATATCGTCGTAAGTATCGAAAATCGTGGCGCCAATGTGCCCCGCGGCCGCGAATGGCGAAAAAGTATTTACGGAAAAATCGGTATTTTGAATGCATCCGATCAAGCCAAAGGCATCGTTGCCATGGGTAAAATGTTTCCTTATTTCGATATGACACGCATAGGTATTCATGGATGGAGCGGAGGCGGCTCTTCTACGCTCAATGCCATGTTCCAATATCCTGATATTTACCATACCGGTGTTGCAGTGGCTTTTGTGGCCGATCAGAAATTGTACGACAGCATATCAGGAACGTTATATGGGACTTCCTGATACACACCCGGAAGGCTTTCTGAAAGGTTCGCCCATCACCCATGCCGGTAACTTGAAAGGAAATTTATTGATTATCCACGGTACAGGCGACGATAATGTACATTATCAGAATTGTGAAATGTTAATCAACGAACTGGTGCGGCACGGGAAACTCTTCAGCATGCTATCCTACCCCATGCGCAGCCATGGTATCAGTGAACGCGAAAACACTACCTATCACTTGCGTATGTCGATGATCGACTATTTCAAGACGCATCTTCCGGCGGGAGGAAAATAAGAAACTGTTTTTGGTATCTAATTCAAATCAATGTGAACAATATAACAGATTCAATGACAGTGTGTTCTATTTTACAATGCTACCTCGCTTGACGCCGCTATAATCTACTTTTTGCTGTTTCTTTAGATAGTCGATCAGGGCGTCGGTAGCGTTTACACCGGTCACTGTGGCTTTTCTGTCTTTCAAGAAGGGGCAAACAACAGCTAAATAACTGTTTAAAGCTACTTTATACGTTGTTTTGGTGTCAATGGGTTTGCCGTTAGGCAGAAAAACCTTAACGTTACCTTTGACATATTCGTAGGAGATTCCCGATACGTAGGGGTTTTCGCCTATGTCGATCGTTGATATGATGAGTTGGCCGACTTCGATGCCGTT
>JAIRJR010000286.1 GCA_031260575.1 Tannerella sp. | reverse complement strand
ATCAAATGATACGCCTGTGCTCGACAATTTTGGTACGGACATGACCAAAGCTGCTGCTGAAGGGAAATTGGATCCGATCGTTGGCCGCGACAAGGAAATCCAACGGTTAGCCCAGATTCTCAGTCGCCGCAAAAAAAACAATCCCGTATTGATCGGCCAACCGGGAGTTGGCAAATCAGCCATCGTAGAAGGTCTGGCTCAACGCATTATCCAACGGAAAATCTCAAGGGCATTATTCGACAAAAGGGTCATCAACCTTGACTTAGCTGCAGTTGTGGCCGGCACCAAGTATCGCGGGCAATTCGAAGAGCGTATCAAGGCAATCTTGAATGAACTGACAAAAAATCCGAATATCATTCTCTTTATCGACGAAATTCATACACTTGTCGGAGCAGGTTCTGCCTCCGGCTCTATGGACGGCGCCAATATGCTCAAACCGGCATTGGCGCGTGGCGAGTTACAATGTGTAGGCGCCACTACATTAGACGAATACCGGAAAAGCATCGAAAAAGACGGAGCATTGGAACGTCGTTTTCAGAAAGTGATTGTTGACCCGACCACCGCCGAAGAAACATTACAAATCCTCCGCAATATCAAAAGCCGGTATGAAGAACATCACAATATGATTTATACGGACGAAGCTTTGCAAGCATGTGTCAAATTGACAGAACGCTACATAACCGACCGTTATTTCCCCGATAAAGCGATCGATGCGATGGATGAGGTCGGTTCGCGCGTACATATTTCAAATATCGTGGTGCCACAAAGCATCGAAGAATTGGAAGCAAAGATCGAAACCACGAAAAATGAAAAATTAGCCGCCGTCAAATCGCAGAATTTTGAGTTGGCCGCCAGTTTCCGGGATACGGAAAGAAATTACCTTACGGAATTGGAAGACGCCAAAGCAGTTTGGGAAAAAGACATGCAGCAACATCGCGAAACAGTCGATGAAGATCAAGTGGCGGAGGTCGTAGCGATGATGTCGGGCATTCCTGTACAACGCATTGCGCAAACCGAGAACTTACGTCTGCGAAGAATGAATAATCTGCTGAAAGAGAAAGTGATTGGGCAAGATGAGGCAGTCGAAAAAATCGCCAAAGCCATTCAACGAAACCGCATCGGACTGAAAGATCCCAAAAAACCCATCGGTACATTTATGTTTTTGGGACCAACAGGTGTAGGGAAAACCTATTTAGCCAAAAAATTAGCCGAATACCTGTTCGACACCGCCGATGCCCTGATTCGGGTTGATATGAGTGAATACATGGAGAAATTCACCGTATCACGCTTAGTTGGCGCTCCTCCCGGATATGTCGGTTATGAAGAAGGCGGGCTATTGACAGAGAAAGTCAGACGTAAACCCTACTCCATCGTTTTATTGGATGAGATGGAGAAAGCGCATCCCGATGTATTCAATATCTTACTGCAAGTATTGGACGAAGGACACTTGACCGACAGCCTCGGACGACGGATCGACTTCAAAAATACCATCCTGATTATGACTTCCAATATCGGTACGCGTCAACTGAAAGATTTCGGGAGGGGGATAGGCTTTCATCAGGCAAATGACGGTGAAACAGATAAGGATTTTTCACGAAACGTGATTCGCAAAGCGCTTGAGAAAAAGTTTGCACCGGAATTTCTAAACCGCGTCGACGATGTGATCATGTTCGACCAGTTGGATAAAGAATCGATCAGACAGATTATCGACATAGAGTTAAGCGATGTATACAAACGCCTTGAAGGATTGGGCTACCCCATCCGGATTACAGACGAAGCAAAAGAATATATCGCATCGAAAGGCTATGATGTGCAATTTGGAGCACGACCTCTGAAACGCGCCATCCGGAAATACATCGAAGACGAATTGGCCTCAATTATCCTCGACGGTGCTGTCGAAGAAGGCGATACCATTATCATGGGCTACGACAAAGAAAACGACAGGATGACGAATGAAATACAACGAAGCGAAAAGTTTCTGGTTGAACAATAAACAATAAACATAAAACAATTAAACATATGGCAACACAAGGAAATATTGGGGTGACAAGTGAGAATATTTTCCCCATCATCAAAAAATTCTTATACAGCGACAACGAGATTTTTCTTCGTGAAATGGTTTCAAACGCAATTGATGCAACCCAAAAACTAAAAACGCTGTCGTCTGTCGGCGAGTTCAAAGGCGAATTAGGCGATCTGACAATCCGAATCAAGATAGAAGGTAAAAAACTGATTATTTCCGATCGAGGCATCGGAATGACTGCAGAGGAAATCGACAAATACATCAACCAGATTGCATTTTCGGGCGCCGAAGAATTTGTCGAAAAATACAAAAAAGACGCTGCAGCCATTATCGGCCATTTCGGATTGGGCTTTTACTCAGCATTTATGGTTGCAAAAAAGGTGGAGATCGTCACAAAATCGTGTATCGAAGGTTCTACGGCAGTACAGTGGAGTTGCGAAGGAACTCCGGCATACGAACTGAAGGAGACCAAAAAGACCGACCGCGGGACAGATATCATTATCCATATCGATGACGAAAATAAGGATTTTCTCGAAAAAACCAAGATTCAGACGCTACTCAATAAATACTGCCGTTTTCTGCCTTTACCGATTGCTTTCGGGAAAAAACAGGAATGGAAAGACGGTAAATATGTGGATACCGATGAAGATCTTATCATCAACGACACTCAACCTGCCTGGGTTCGTAAACCCACCGACCTGCAAGAAGAAGCCTACCGGACATTCTACCGCGATTTATATCCGATGAGCGACGACCCGCTGTTTTGGATACACCTGAATGTGGATTATCCGTTCAATCTGACAGGCATCCTCTATTTCCCGCGTATCAAAAGTAATATCGACCTGAACCGGAATAAGATCCAATTATTTTGCAATCAGGTGTTTGTTACTGATTCGGTCGAAGGCATTGTGCCCGAATTCCTTACCTTGTTACATGGTGTGCTCGATTCGCCCGATATACCGCTGAATGTTTCGCGTTCGTATCTGCAAAGCGATTCGAACGTAAAAAAGATTTCGACGCATATCACGAAAAAAGTAGCCGACCGCCTGGAAGAAATATTCAAATCCGACCGTCCACAGTTTGAAGAGAAATGGGATAGCCTCAAACTTTTTATCCAATACGGCATGTTGAGCGACGAAAAATTCTACGAACGCGCAATCAAGTTCGCTCTATTGAAAGATGTTGATGGCGCGTACTTTACGCAAGATGAATACCGGAAACTGATCTCGAGCGAACAAACCGATAAGGACGGCACCCTAATCTACCTGTATACAACAAGCAAAAACGACCAATACAGTTATATTCAATCAGCTAAAGACAAAGGGTATAGTGTGCTGGTGATGGACAGCCAGTTGGATGTCCATGCAATCAGTCAATATGAACAAAAATTAGAGAAAGCCCGGTTTGTCAGGGTGGATAGCGATACGATTGATAAATTGATCCGTAAAGAAGAAGTCAATCAGGTTCAATTGGATGAAAACAAGCAAACGGCATTGAAAGAAATATTCAAAAGTCAGCTTCCGGCGATGGAAAAGTTGGAGTTTCAAGTTATAATCGATGCGTTGGGCGAACAGGCAAGCCCTGTGATGTTGACCCAAAGCGAGTATATGAGGCGAATGCGCGAGATGTCGTCGTTACAGCCCGGTATGTCTTTCTATGGCGAATTGCCCGACAGTTATAATTTGGTACTCAATACGGATCATCCATTGGTGAAAAGTATTGTAATCGACTATGAATCGAACTGTGCCGACAGCCTGAGTCCGGTTCAAGCCGATATCAAAGGTTGGGAAGCCAGGCAGGCTGATCTTCGTGAGGTACAAAACAAAAAGAAAACAGACGAAATCACGGAAACCGAAAAAGAAGACCTCGCCCACACAAACAAAACGTTAGACGAACTGCGCGAACGCCAAACTGCGATCCTATCGGTATATGCAACCGGCAATCCGGGAGTAAGCCAATTGATCGACCTTGCCCTGCTGGGCAACGGACTTCTGAAAGGCGAAGCGTTAAGCCGGTTTATCAAACGGAGCGTAGAGATAATGAATGTCTGAAATGACATATCCCCAAAAAAAAGCTGCATTTCTTTCAAATGCAGCTTTTTTAATGTGATTCGGTGGAGGACGTTATCCGTTCACTTTCTTCATGTGAACGATTAAATCCAATACTTTACAGGAGTATCCCCATTCATTGTCGTACCATGAAACTACTTTAACAAATGTGCCCGTCAACGCAATTCCCGCTTTTGAATCGAAAATGGATGTACAGGTTTCGCCGATAAAATCAGATGAAACAACATCTTCGTCCGTGTATCCTAAGATACCCTTCAATTCATTTTCGGAAGCTTCTTTCATCGCTGCGCATATTTCCGGATAAGTGGCCGGTTTGGCAAGATTAACTGTCAGATCAACAACCGAAACGTTCAAAGTCGGAACGCGGAATGCCATCCCTGTTAATTTGCCATTCAATTGTGGGATCACTTTACCCACAGCTTTGGCGGCGCCGGTCGAAGAAGGAATGATATTGCCTGCAGCAGCGCGTCCGCCTCTCCAGTCTTTTGCCGAAGGAGCGTCGACCGTCTTCTGCGTAGCTGTTGTTGCATGTACAGTGGTCATCAAACCATCCGTAATACCGAATTTGTCGTTCAAAACCTTTGCAACGGGAGCCAGACAGTTGGTGGTACATGAAGCATTCGAAACAAATTGAGTTCCTTTTACATAAGCATCCAAGTTCACACCGCATACAAACATCGGGGTATCATCTTTCGATGGCGCCGACATCACTACGTATTTCGCGCCTGCGTCAATATGAGCTTGTACTGTGTCTTTGGACAGGAACAAACCCGTCGACTCAACCACATATTCAGCTTCAATCATACACCATTTTAAATCAGCCGGATTCTTTTCGCTTGTCACGCGAATTGTGTTACCGTTCACTACCAAATTACCGTCCTGAACTTCCACAGTCCCATTGAATCGACCATGTATGGTGTCGTATTTCAACATGTAGGCCATGTAATCAACACTGATAAGGTCATTAATACCAACTACTTGAATGTCTTTTCTGCCTTGAGCGGCACGGAAGACCAAACGTCCGATACGGCCAAAACCGTTAATACCTACTTTAATCATCGTAATCTTTTTAAAATTAAATTTATAAATATGGAATAAAATTATTCACATGATTGCACCTGCAAATTTAGCACATTTTTCTTTTTTAAAAAACAAAAAAACAGAAAAATATGCTTTCTAACATAAATTAAGACATCCGGTGCCGGGTCGCGGGTTCACAGATCAGGAATAATGATGTTTCCAAAAAATGAATCTTTGGTTTTAATCGCTTAACATCAATCGCATTACGACCCAATTGTTTTGTTCTGCAACAGAAAGCAACGTAAGACCGTTTTCTATGCAATTCGCTTCCAAAACCGGGATATCTTCCTTATAAAAACCGCTAAGTAAAATTTCTCCACCCGCCTTAAGTGCATGGCAGTAAGCGGGTATATCGCGCAATAGAATATTCCGGTTGATATTGGCAAAGATATAATCAAACATTCCTTGCCGGGCAATTTGTGAGGCATCACCCAAGACGACTTGAATATGAGGCGCGTTATTCAGTTGGCAATTTTCAATTGCATTGTGATACGCCCATTCATCATTATCGATGGCAACGATCCGGCCGGCTCCTTTTTTAGCCGCTAAAATAGCCAGTACACTGGTTCCGCACCCCATATCCAGCACTTCCTTTCCACCCGGTTCCAATGTTAGGATTTCGCGAAGCATCAGACCGGTTGTTTCGTGATTGCCGGTACCGAAAGCCATTTTGGGATCGATCATGATTTCGAAGCGATACCCCGGCTCTTCGAGATGAAACGGCGCCCGCAACAGACATTCGTGGCCAATGCGGACAGGCCGGAAATAGTTTTTCTCCCATACCTCGTTCCAGTTTTGGGCTTTGATAAAGTTTGTCGAATAATGAAATGTTACGTTTTCCATGGGAAATTTCGCCAGACATTTTTCTAATTTTTCTGTTTGATAGCATGCGACAGGGATATAGGCAACAAGACCTTCGCTGCTTTGTA
>JAIRJR010000208.1 GCA_031260575.1 Tannerella sp. | reverse complement strand
ACAGATGTTCGCATCGTGGCAGCCACCAATATTAATTTAGCCGAAGCCATTCATTTTCAAAAATTCAGGCAAGACCTTTTTTATCGTCTGAACACGGTACCCATACATATTCCCGCTTTGAACGAGCGCCCCGGAGAAGACATATTATTGTTATTTAGGAAATTTGCAAGCGATTGCGCTGAGAAATATCAAATGCCGGCAATCACCCTCGAAGAAGACGCCCGCCAATTATTGGTGAATTATCGATGGCCGGGAAATATCCGTGAACTGAAAAACGTAACAGAAAGGATGTCTGTGATTGAACGCGAACGGACCATAACGGTTGATGTATTGCGAATGTACCTTCCAAATTTGGACATGGAAAAACTCCCTGCACTCATTAATTATGAAAATAACCAAAAAGTATTTCAAAACGAACGCGAAATCCTTTACTCAGTACTGTTTGACCTGAAAAAAGATGTCAATGATTTGAAGAAATTAGTTCACGACATCATGAGTGGTAATTTCCAAATGACGGCTGAAAATAATGATGTTTTTACGCATCCGATCCATTCTATGCCCAATATCCAGGAAATTGAAGCAGTAGAGGAATCGCTTGCTCTGGAAGATTTGGAAAAAGAAATGATTCAAAAGGCATTGGAAAAACACAATGGACGGCGGAAAAATGCTGCGATAGATTTAAAAATCTCAGAACGTACGCTCTACCGAAAAATTAAAGAATATGGATTGGAATAAACCGCATGATGAAAACGCAAAAGCGCGAATGCAATCATCCTTCCGTTCATTCGCACCTTTGAGCCTTCATACAATTGCCATATGGTTACTTATCGGATTGACAGCCTGTAGTATATCCTATAAATTCAATGCCGGAACCATGGACTATTCGAAGGTGAAATCCATTTCCATCAAAGATTTTCCCAATATGGCTACTTTGATACATCCTCCTTTAGCACAAAGATTTACAGAACAACTCAGGGAAAAATACAATCGTCAGACCCGGTTGGAAGTAATTCGTGAAAATGGAACCATGGATTTGGAGGGTGAAATTACGGGATATGAATTGACGCCTTTGGCTGTGAGAGAGGATATGTTTGCTTCACAGACCCGTTTGACTGTTACAATACGGGTACGCTTCACCAATCAAGTAAAACCCGAAGATGATTTTGAACAAAGTTTTTCGGCGTATCAGGAATTTGATAGTTCCAATCCGATTGAGCGTGTCGTTGATGAACTTTGTGGTCTGATAATTAGCGAGATAGTCGACCAAATCTATAATTCCACCGTGGCTAAATGGTAATGCGATGAACTGTACGAACCTGTATCAATTAATTGCTGATCCGGCTTTGCTTTCAGAGAAAACACTCCCTGATTTACAACAAATTGTGAATGATTTCCCCTATTTTCATGCCGCACGGATGCTGTATCTGGGAAATTTGGCAGTATTAAAAGATATCCGGGAAAATGTGGAATTGAAAAAAATGGCTATCCATATTCCCGACCGGACGAAGTTGTTTTTATTGATTGAAGGAGATAAATATAGAAAGCCTGTTGTCCTTCAAAGCAACGAAATTCTTGATAGAGAGAAAGATAATATGGAAAATGTAACGCCATTGCGTGAAACGGAAGACACGGAGACGACGCTTACGGACGAATCATTGACGTTTGAACCTGCATCATGGGCTTCCTCAGATTATACTCAATTGATAACAAACGATCCCAAATCATCTGTACCTTCTGCACCAAGACTGCAACATCAAGAATTGATAGATTCATTTATCCACAATGAAAACCACCCTTTCTCAAACCGGATAAAGCTAAAACCGGTAGAAATAAACGATGATTCGGATGAAATGATAAAGGTTCCGGATGGTACGGAAAAATCTTTAGATGATTCGTATTTTACTGAAACATTGGCAAATATATATATCAAACAAAAACGTTATGATCGGGCTTTAGAAATTATTAAGAGTTTAAGTTTGAAATATCCAAAAAAAAATATTTACTTTGCAGACCAAATACGGTATCTCGAAAAATTAATTGTTCATACTCAAAAAAAATAAAGAAATGTATATTTTTATTTCCCTCTTGATTTTAATCGCATCAGTATTGCTGATACTGATCGTATTGGTACAAAATTCCAAAGGAGGTGGTTTAGCCTCCGGTTTCACATCTTCCAATCAAATAATGGGTGTTCGCAAGACAACCGATTTTTTAGATAAGGCGACGTGGGGATTAGCCGGTACGGTTCTTGTTTTGTGTATTCTGATCACGAAGTTTATTCCGCAACAGACTGTCAATAATCCGCAACAATCCGAAATGCAACAACAAATTAATGATGCGGTCTTGATAGATCCCAACATCATTTCACCCGATTTCGGAACATCACAGCCTGAATTGCCTCCGGCGGAATAACAGTTGAATACCTCCACGAACTGTTAGCTCAGTTGGTTCAGAGCACTGCCTTGACAGGGCAGGGGTCGTCGGTTCAAGTCCGTCACAGTTCACTCTCTTGATAGCCAATTGTTTTTTTGCGTTTCTGTAAAGCTAACAAAAATATATTGATGCGTACCTCTACGGCATTACAATATTTGTATTTGCAAAAGCCGATAAGCTCTGTCATACTTATCTGCCTGATCGCTGTTTTGCCTTGGATTGCCTTAGGCGATTTTGCGACTAAAGGCGAACCGAGAGAAGCCGCAGTGGCAGTGTCCATGCTGGAAAGTGGTAACTGGATATTACCCAAAGTCTACGCCAACGAATTTGCTTACAAACCTCCCATGATGCATTGGCTCATTACGGTTTTTTCGTTGCCCGAAGGAAAAGTTACAGAATTCACTTCACGTCTTCCTTCGGCGCTTGCATATACCTTCATAATGATTTTTGTGCTTATATTATTCGGGAGGAAAACACGTTTTCAGGAGGCATTTATTGCGACATTACTGCTGATTACCTGTTTCGAAATCCACCGCGCGGGAATGACATCGAGGGTAGATATGCTATTGACTGCTTTTATTGTCATTGGTTTGATCAGGTTGTTCAGATGGGAAGATAAGATGGAACTGAAAGGCTTACCGGTGGTTATCCCGCTGATTCTAAGCGGGGCGGTTTTAACAAAAGGGCCTGTCGGCATTGTTCTGCCTCTGTTTGTTTTTAGTGTGTATCTGCTGATGCTTCGAAAGTACAGCCTTTTGAAAATATCCAAATCGATTGTATATATTGGTGTTGCATCTTGTTTTATTCCTTTGTTATGGTATATCGAAGCATGGCGGCAAGGGGGAAATGAGTTTCTGAATGTCATATTGGCAGAAAATTTCGGACGTTTCTTACATCTGGGAGAAGTAAATATCCCGTATGATTTGGGGCATGAAAATGGAGCCTGGTATAATTTAGTGACCTTGGTCGCCGGGTTTCTACCCTGGACTTTATTATTGCTTTTCTCTTTGTTCGGACTAAAATGTTCTAAATTGAAAACTACGTTTAAGCAATGGGTCAAAACGGTGTGGAGCAAAGTCTTGTCAATGGAAAAAATCAAACTTTTCAGCTTAGTCGCTTCGGTTTGTATTGTTTTTTTCTATTCGATACCCGGCAGTAAGCGAAGCGTCTATTTGATGCCGGCTTATCCTTTTATTGCTTTGTTTATCGCACAGTATTTTATCTATGTTGTTGAATATCATGCCAGAATCCTTCGTTTGTTTGCGTATGTGTTGCTTTCGATTGTTTCGATCGTTTTTATTATTATTTTGTTTCATCTGACGGGGACGGTTGATTATTATCATTGGATCGCCGGATTTATTTCTAAACAATCTTTTCTCGATCAGGCACATGCTATAATCAAATCGTTATCTCCCGGAATCATTCAAGTGATGATCTATTTGTTTTTTTTATTTTCCGCCGGGGTTTTAATCTACCAGTTGAAAAAGAAAATCAATATCAAAATACTATATGCCTCTTTTCTGTTGGTATATTGCATGAACCTTTTTATAGACGGAGTAGCCATGCGTTCCATTCGAAATGAAGGGTCGGCACGTAGCTTTGCCAAAGAAATACAACAAGACTACCAGCTCAACAAAACCAATGTGTATGTAATGAATGATCTTCGAAATTATGCCAATCTGTATGGGTTGAATTTTTATATGGGCAATCGTTTTCGAAATTTCGAAACCGAACAACCCAACAACGGTTTTTTTCTATCGACCGAAAAAGATTATCCCAAAATTCAACAACAATTTAAAGGGAAATATACTTTTGTTACGCTGCGTACATCTACAAAAATCATCAGCGATATACGAAGTAAAGCTGTACTAAGCAGGTTTACAAAAGCCAACTGACTATAGGGTATGATAGCCGATTTTCGGCATATACACAAAAGAATCCTGCTCGAAAAGCAAATCAACCGCTTGTTCCGGTGTTTTGGCGACTTTCCAGATTAATGCATGTTGAGGATGAATAAAATATTCATTGACAGCATGCTGTAGCATTGAAAATAAAGCATCGTAATACCCGTTGGTATTCATGATCACAATCGGTTTCTGATATAAACCCAATTGTTTCCATGTGATAATCTCCAATAATTCTTCCATCGTACCATAGCCGCCCGGCAATGCAATCGCTGCATCCGACAGGTCAACCATTACTTGTTTGCGTTCATGCATGGTTTCGACTTCGATCATTTCCGTCAACGCTGTATGTCCCCACCCGTTTTTAACCATAAATCGGGGAATAACGCCCGTAACCGTACCACCGGCTTGTAAAGCAGCATCGGCTACCATACGCATCAAGCCAATAGAACCTGCTCCGTTGATTATTTTTATGTTGCGTTTTCCCAATAGCGTGCCCAATTGCGCCGCCGCTAAAGAATATACAGGGCTAATCTGCGTGCTCGAAGCACAATAAATACAAACCGATTGAATCATTATATGAGCCATTAATCGCTAAATCAGTAATTTTTCGTATGCCACCCGCGAATTTCCATCCGATAAAACGATCCGCCCGCAATAGGTAAATCCATTTTTTTCCAATGTCTTTCGCATGGGAAAATTATCTTTGTGCGTGTCAATCTTGAAACTCGGTATTTTCGCTTGTATGGCCATTTTTTCAACCTCCATTAAAATATAGGAGGCGATGCCTTTTTGTCTGTAACGAATGTCTACCGCTATCCGGTGGGCAACGACAAATTCGCTCCGGCTCAACCATTCGCCTTCATAAATCGTGTTGTAAGTCGGTTCATCATTGAACAGGATCGTCGAGGTGGCTATCAATTGATCATCATCCATCAAAACATACGCATTTTCCTTTGAAATATCCTGCCCGACCACTTCGATGTTCGGATAGTTGTTTTGCCACTGGTTGACTCCCAGTGCTTTAAGGGAAGATTGGCTTTGGACGAAAATCGCCATCATGGCAGGAATATCGTCAGATGTCGCTTTACGAAATAACATACTCACTCTAATAATTGAAGGAATTTGACAATAATGGCTCAAAGATATAATTTCTTTTAAATAAGTTGTGTATTTTTGTGAACAAAATTAAATAATGTACCAATGAGGCAGTTTTTCAAAATGATGTTTGCCGCGACATTCGGTGTTTTCATCGCGTTAATGTTGACGGTATTACTTGTTTTTTCTGTGATTACGGCCATGCTTATGAGCATGAGTTCTGAATCCAAATTGCCTTATACCCCAAGATATGATGAAAGTGTTTTCAAGTTGTCATTGAATGGATTCGTATTGGAAGATGTAATGGATGATCCGTTGACTTCGTTTTTGGGTGAGAATAATACCTTGTCGTTGAAAGATGTAATTGCATCGATCCGGAATGCGAAAAATCAAAATACAATCAAAGGTATGTATTTGGATGTTGGATTGTTTTTCACAGGCTCGGCTAATGTTGAGGCTATTCGCAGAGAGTTGGTTGATTTTCAGGAAAGAGGAAAGTTTATTGTGGCTTATGCCGATCAATATACCCAAGCCGGTTATACTTTAGCTTCAGTGGCTGATGAAATCTATCTAAACCCGCAAGGCACATTGGCGCTCACCGGCTTTGCATCATCTACCCTGTTTTACAAGGGACTTTTAGAGAAAATAGGCATTGATATGATGGTATTCAAGGTGGGAAAATATAAAGGCGCTGTTGAACCATTTCTTGGAGATAAATTAAGCGACGAGAACCGTGAACAAATCTCTGTATATCAACAAGAAATATGGAATGGTATCGTCAACGACATTTCACGGAGTCGACATATTTCAGCATCTGATGTCAATCATTTTGCTGATGAAGGATTGTTTCTGACAGACCCGATCAATGCGATTGAATGTGGATTAATAGATGACATTCAATACCGTAGCGATGTTGAAAATATGATAAAAGAAAAAGCGGGCCAAACAGGTGCATCTTTGCAAACAATAGGGGTTGCGAAAATGAAAAGAGCTAAAACTCCCGTACGCGAATACCGAAATAAAATAGCGATCATTTATGCTGAAGGAGAAATATTAGGTGTACCGGTTTCATTGAGTTCCGGTCCCATCATTACCGAAGAATTAACGAAAGAATTGAAAAAACTCAATGATGATGATAATGTAAAGGCAGTCGTATTACGAATCAATTCGCCGGGAGGCAGTGCATATGTCTCCGAACAAATTTGGAAACAGATTATTGATTTGAAAAAAACGAAACCTGTTGTTGTATCCATGGGAAATGTAGCCGCTTCGGGAGGTTATTATATTTCGTGTGCGGCAAGTAAAATTGTCGCTGAAAAGAGTACTTTGACCGGTTCGATTGGCATTTTTGGTCTTTTTCCCAATGCAACAGGATTATTTGATAAACTATCTTTGACATCAGATGTAGTCAAAACAAACCGGTTCGCCGATATTGGCGATCCTTCGCGGCTGATGACACCCGAAGAGCAAATTCTGATTCAAAGCTCTGTCGAACGGGGCTATGATACATTCCTGAGCCGTTGTGCGCAAGGGCGGAATAAAAGCAAGGAAGAGATCGATGAAATCGGGCAAGGACGTATCTGGACGGGGCAACAAGCCCGCGAATTGGGATTGGTAGATGAATTGGGTGGAATTGACCATGCGGTAGAGATTGCCGTAAAACTTTCAGGTGTAGTCAATTATACACTTGTCCCCGTATCCTCATCGAAAGGTTTCTTCAAAGATTTGATTCAAAAACAACTCGAAGAAACCAAAATCAATATGCTAAAAAACGGGTTGGGAAACGAATATGAATATTTTAAGATTTTACAGCAAATCAAAACCGCTTATGGCATACAAGCAAGACTTCCTTATGATTTTAAACCATTGTAGGATAGATATATATGAAAATAGACCCCCCAATAAAAATATATCATGCGCTATTGCCATTCAGCCTGTTGTTCGGGATAGGCGTTTGGGTACGTAACTTATTATTTGACTTGCACTTATTCCCGTCCCGATTCTTTTCGATTCCGGTGATTTGTGTTGGTAATTTGGCTGTGGGCGGTACAGGGAAGACACCTCTTGTAGCATACTTAATACAACTGTTAAGTGGTAAATACCGGATTGCCAGATCGGAAG
>JAIRJR010000040.1 GCA_031260575.1 Tannerella sp. | reverse complement strand
TTGAACGTTGGGATATTGCCGGAAAGCGGATTTTCGAGCGAGGAGGGAAGTATTTTTTCGAGAATATGGGGATTCGCAATGCTGTGGCAGGATATAAACCGCAGGACAGGGCTAAGCGTCTGGAAAATATTGTTTGTAACCATCTATTACTCTGTGGTTATGATGTCAAGGTAGGTTCTCTTAGTGCCGGAGAGATTGATTTTGTGTGCACCCGTGGCGGCGAAACATTGTATGTGCAGGTGACTGTCGAGTTGTCGAGTCCCGAAACAATAATCCGCGAATTCGGTAACTTGTTAAAAATCAAAGACAATTATCCCAAGATTGTTGTTTCAAACGAACGCTCTTTTGAAAACAGCTACGAAGGTGTGGAACATATATTTATCCGTGACTTTCTATCGTCAACGCTAACACCTAAGATCCTGTAAATATATTCTACCGTACTATCCCAGTGCTCGTTGGTAGCGACCAGCAAAAGTCGGTAACACTTTTTGCCTATTCGGAAGTGTTACCGATTTTGCAGGTTTTAACTGCTCAAAAACGCACTTTTTTGCATCCCGCCGGAAAACAAAAAGCCCTGAATTTGTCTGTAATTCAGGACCTTGCTTGATTTTGCTTTATCACTTGGCGGAGAGAGCGGGATTCGAACCCGCGATACACTTTAGGCGTATACACGCTTTCCAGGCGTGCCTCTTCAACCACTCGAGCATCTCTCCTTTAAAAAACGTGCGAAAATACAAAAAAAAATAAACATAGAGGCATTTCTGCGGGAAAAAATATATAATTGCCTGTATGTTACGTTGGGAAAAAGGGCTTTCTATCACAAAAAAAAGCTTATGTTGCGGGTACTTCAAAGAATTTGAAACATTTCCATGGTATTTTTCCAAGTTTGATGCGCAACTTCTTCCAGGCTGAGTTGAAATATTTCTGCTGTTTTTCGGGCTGTTTCCCAAAGATTTGCCGGTTCATTTCGTTTTCCCCGGTAAGGAACGGGAGCTAAATAAGGAGCATCTGTTTCCAAAAGGATCATTTCCAAAGGTGTATATTGGAGAATCTCGACCAAAGGAGATTTTTTATACGTAATATTGCCGTCGATACCTATTTTGAAGTTGGCTAATCGTTTGATCTCTTCCAAATCCGTTACGGTACCGCTGAAACAATGAAAAACTCCTTTCAGTGATGGATCCCCAACTTTATAAATACTGTCAAAAACCTCAGGAAAAGCATTTCGCGTATGAATGGAAACGGGCAATTGCATCCGGATACTCCAGCGCAACTGCTCTTCAAATACCTCTTTTTGTTCTTTTATATGCTGTTGACTCCAAAAAAGATCGATTCCAATTTCTCCAATTCCACAATAATTACGGCTTGTAAGCATCTTTTCTATCCGGTTTAATTGAGAGGCATATGAACCATTCACACTTGTCGGATGCAGACCCATCATTGGAAAAACAAAATCAGGATATTGATCGCATATCCGGAATAACGGGTCGAGAGTGGTCACATCAACGTTGGGTAGCAATACGGCAGAAATGCCCGATTGTTTGGCTGTTTGAATCACTTGCGAACGATCCGTGTCAAATTCTTCCAAGTAAATATGCGAATGGCTGTCAATCAATCTCATGGGTTATGATTTTCTCCCCAACAACAAATCGATGGCTCCGAAGAACATCTGCAGGCGTTCAACCGGAAGATGCAGTCCGTCTAATTCGTTTAACGCCATAGAATAATAATGCCTTATCCTGTCTTCTGTTAATTCGCGGATTCCCAGAGATTCGTAAATGGATTTTATCGCTTTTATCTTCTCTTCAGGACAGCAATTCCTGTCGGATCGAAGCAAATGAATCCGTTCTTTTTGGAGGTCGGAAGCCAGCTTCATCGCTTGAATATGTAAAAATGTTTTCTTGTTGCACAAAATATCTCCCCCGATATTTTTTCCGAATGTATGTGGGTCGCCGAATGTGTCCAACAGGTCGTCTTGTAATTGAAACGCCAGCCCCGCGTAAATACCGAACTGATACAGTTGATTGGCTTCTGCCGGGGTTGCCCCCCCGATTAAAGCGCCTGATTGAATACAACAGGCTAACAATACGGCTGTTTTCAACCGGATCATCTCCATATATTCCTCTTCCGTCACTTCCAAACGCTGTTCAAAGTCCATATCATATTGCTGACCTTCACAGATTTCGAGTGCAGTCCGGGTGAAAATATCTAAAATGCTTTTGAGCAAAGATGGCGTCGTGTCTCCAATAAGCTGATAGGCAAGGATGAGCATCGCATCACCCGAAAGAATGGCTGTGTTGGGACTCCATTTTTCATGTACGGTTGGCCGGTTTCGACGTATGTTGGCATTATCCATCAGGTCGTCGTGAAGCAGAGAAAAGTTGTGGAAAATCTCCATCCCCAATGCCGGTTTTAAAGCGTTTTCTACTTCGTCGCTAAACAGATTGCAAGCCATCAACATCAATACGGGACGAATCCGCTTACCGCCCAAAGATAAGATATAATGAACCGGCAAATATAAACTTTGTGGCCGGCGGTCGAATTTGATTTGCTCAATCCCGGATTCAATGATTTGCCTGATTTGTTCGAATGAATACATATATATGATATAATCTTTGTGTCGCAAAGATATAATTCTTTTTGATAACGGACTGAAATTAATCCAAAAAATTGATTTATGATTTTTTAAGAAATATTATTGCGATTTGAATTTGGGCTTTACATACCTTTTTCCTATTTTTGCCGTTATAAGAGATAGTACATATTTTCGATTCGGATTCGTGGAAATGAAGAATTATAAATGGATTATAACAGGTTTCGCTTTGGTCCTGTCATTATCGCTTTCTGCACAAACCGGAGGCGATGTCTTTTCGTTTCTGCGTTTGCCTGCATCTTCTCATGCTAATGCTTTGGGAGGACATACGGTATCATTGATTGAGAGAGACCCGTCGTTGGTTTTCCATAATCCTGCTTTGTTGGGCGGAGAAATGGACGGAATGGCTAACCTTAACTATATGAACTATGTATCCAACATTCATGCAGGTAGCGCCATTTATACCAAAAGTGTAGGTGAACGGGGGGCATGGGGTATCGGTGCAGTATATTTCAATTATGGAACGATGAAAGAAGTTTCGGCTGATCATGTGATAATGGGAAGTTTTGCACCTCAAAATATCAGCCTGAACGCATTTTATTCCATTGACTTATCGGAAAAATGGCGCGGGGGATTCGTTTTTAAAATGCTCTATTCCGGTTTTGTCGAATATTCATCTTTCGGGCTTGCTTCCGATGCAGGATTGAGTTACTTTGATTCGGACAAAGAGTTATCGTTCGGAATTGTATTGAAAAATATTGGAGCGCAATTAAAAGCTTATGATTCGCGCAGGGAAAGAATGCCCTGGGATATACAGATGGGACTGACAAAAAAAATGAATCATGCCCCGATACGCATATCCATTACTGCTATGTATTTGAATCAATGGAAATTCAATTATGTGGATGAGAGTTTAAATAAAAAAATGTTGGATGATGGCTTTATCCGGACATTGGGGAAGCATCTTGTCTTTGGAGTAGATTTTATTCCTTCTCAAAATTTTTGGATAGGCGTTGGATTTAATCCAAAAGTGAATATGGATATGAAACTAATAACAGGGAACGGATTGGGGGGATTTTCTGCCGGTGGTGGATTAAAAGTATCCGGATTTGATATAAGCGCCTCTGTTGCAAGGTATCATCCTTCGGCGCTTTCATTGATGTTGAGTATTTCCACCTCATTATCCGGCTCTTCGTTGTAGATGATATGAAAAGGATTGTTGTAGCCATAGACGGTTTTTCTTCTTGCGGCAAGAGTACAATGGCAAGAAATTTAGCCAAAACCGTCAATTACACCTTTATAGATAGCGGGGCTATGTACCGGGCAGTCACCTTGTATGCGCTTTGTCAAGGTTTTTTCGAACAAAACAGACTCAACGAAGAGCGTTTGCGTGAAAAGATTCACACTCTCGATATTTCGTTCATTCGTAATCCGGAGACAGGTCAAAACGAGACATTTTTAAATGGAGAAAATGTCGAAAATGCGATTCGAAGTATGGAAGTGGCAAACAAAGTCAGTCGAATAGCTGCTCTAAGTTTTGTTCGTAGCGTATTAGTTGTCAAACAACAAGAGTTAGGAAAGGGCAAAGCGGTTGTAATGGACGGCCGCGACATAGGTACGGTTGTATTTCCTGAAGCTGAACTTAAAATCTTCGTTACCGCCTTACCGGAAGTACGTGCCCAACGCAGGGTTGATGAATTGAGCGCCAAAGGATTGAAGGTGCAATTCGAAGAGGTACTGTTCAATGTATGTGAACGCGACCGGATAGATACAAGTCGGCAAGACAGCCCATTACGAAAAGCAGACGATGCAATCGAATTAGATAATTCCTATCTCACAATCGATGAGCAACAAAAATGGTTGCTCGAACAGTTTATCCGTGCAACAACAGTTTGATATGATATGGCGGATGTAACAATAGACAGCGAATCCGGATTCTGTTTCGGTGTGGTCAATGCCATTCAAAGCGCTGAAAGGGAGTTGAATCAAATCCCCGAACTATATTGTCTTGGAGATTTGGTACATAACACACTGGAAATGGAACGCTTGAAATCGTTAGGGTTAAGGACGATCGGACACGAAGAGCTTGTCAATATACGAAACAGCACTGTATTATTGCGTGCACATGGAGAACCGCCTTCAACCTATCAATTGGCGCATCAGAATAACATCAAAATCATTGATGCTACTTGTCCGGTTGTGTTGAGGCTTCAACATCGGATTCATCATTGTTATAACGACAATAAAGACTCTCAAATCCAATTGATTATCTATGGAAAGAAAGGGCATGCCGAAGTAAATGGATTGGTAGGGCAGACAAACGGGTCGGCTATCGTGATTGAAAATCCCGGTGATTTAGAGAATATTGACTTTGCGAAAGACATCATGCTTTTCTCACAGACCACCAGATCGTTAGACGGTTTCAGAAAAATTGTAGATGCGATCGACCATCGAATTACGCCCGGGGTACGATTTCAATATTTTGATACGATTTGCAGGCAGGCTGCAAACCGTTTGCCTCAAATTCAACAGTTTGCGTCTTGTCACGACCGGATTTATTTTGTCGCAGGAGAAAAAAGTTCGAATGGGAAAATGCTGTATGAGGAATGTAAAAAAGCCAATCCAAATACCGTCTTTATCACACATTCTTCTGAAATTGATGCTCCATTGCCATCGGGAATCAAAACCATCGGGGTATGCGGGGCTACTTCGACACCGAAATGGTTAATGGAAGATGTGGCAGAGCGGTTAAAAAATATTTTTCTCTCTACCTGTTTGGATTAAAAAATATTTTCATCTACTTTTGCAGTGTCATTTCATTAAAACTTACCGGTATGAGTCAACCCACACCTTTTTTGGTTTTTTCGGGTACAAATTCCCGTTATCTTGCAGAAAAAATCTGCACTGGTTTGAATTGTCCATTGGGAAATATGATTATTCAACATTTTGCAGACGGCGAGTTCTCTGTTTCTTACGAAGAATCAATCCGGGGGAAAAATGTATTTCTGGTACAGTCTACTTTCCCCAATTCGGATAATTTAATGGAACTTTTGTTGATGATGGATGCTGCAAAGCGCGCTTCCGCTAATTCAATTATTGCAGTAATTCCGTATTTCGGATGGGCACGGCAGGATCGAAAGGATAAACCCCGTGTTTCGATTGGCGCTAAACTGATTGCAGACATTTTAGGCGTGGCCGGGATTGATCGGTTGATTACAATGGATTTACATGCCGACCAAATTCAAGGCTTCTTCGATGTCCCGGTCGATCACTTGTATGCATCTTCCGTCTTTTTGGAATACATAAAGTCTACGCTCCCTATTGAGAATCTGATCATTGCCACTCCGGATGTGGGAGGCACCAAGCGTGCCAACAGATATTCCACACATCTCGGCGTCCCCATGGTAATCTGTCACAAATCAAGGAAGAAAGCCAACGAAGTGGAAGAAATGCGGATCATTGGCGATGTTGCCGGAAAAGATGTATTGTTGATTGATGATATTGTAGACACTGCCGGAACCATTACAAAAGCGGCTGATTTAATGATGGAAAACGGCGCTAAATCCGTACGCGCCATGGCCAGTCATGCCGTTATGTCCGATCCCGCCTCCTTACGCGTAGATCGGTCTATGCTGTCAGAAATCATCTTAACAGATTCTATACCTTATTTAATGAATAGTAAAAAAGTGACCATATTGTCCATCGCCGGCATTTTCGCCGAAGCGATTCGCCGCGTATGTCTCAATGAATCAATTAGTTCGTTATATACAATCAAGTAGTTGGGACATTTTACAATCTTACGATATTACGTTAACTACAATATGACCCCGCTACCCAAACAAAGCCTGCAAACCGGATCATAGACCACTGCAAATTGGCCGGGTGCGATCCCTTGAATTTTTTCATCACTTTCAATACGGTACTTATCGCCGGTACGATAAAATCGTCCTTTCGAAAATTCAGGTGTATGACGGATTTTGAAGGCAATCTCTTTGGCATCGTTAAATTCGCCCCAAATATCTTCCGTAATAAAATGAAACCCCTGCATTTCAACTGTTTTTCCATACTGTGTATCCGGGTCGTAACCGTTTGATACGTAGATAATATTATGTGTCGCATCTTTTCCGACAACAAACCATGGGCCTCCGCTCAATCCGAGTCCTTTACGTTGACCAATCGTGTGAAACCAGTAACCGTTATGCATCCCGATGGTTTTCCCTGTTTCCAATTCCACGATTTCACCGGTACATTTTCCCAGATAACGCTCGATGAAATCGTTATAATTGATTTTGCCTAAGAAACAAATCCCCTGGCTGTCTCTTCGCATGGCGCTGGGTAGATTTTGAAGCTCGGCAATCGCACGCACCTCGCTTTTTAGCATATTCCCTATCGGGAACATTAGCTTTGAGATTTGAGTACCATTGATTTGAGCGAGGAAATCGGTCTGGTCTTTTTGCTTATCTTTCGCAGTCGAAAGCCATATTTTCCCATTAATATTTGTAGTGGTCGCATAATGACCTGTTGCAATTTGAGCGAAATCTTTTCCCCATTTTTCTTCGAAACATCCAAATTTAATGTATTTATTACACATGATATCAGGATTTGGCGTCAATCCCCTTTTGACGGTTTCGATCGTATATTTGACTACCTTTTCCCAATATTCTTCGTGTAAAGACACCATTTCAAAGCGGCATCCGTATTTTTTGGCAATAAAAGATGTGATTTCAATATCCTCTTCTGATGGACAATCCATATACCCTTCCCTGTCTTCCATTCCGATGCGAATGTAAAAAATGACCGGCTTATAACCTGCTTCTACCAATTGGTGTACAACTACCGAACTATCGACACCACCGGATACCAATGCGGCAATTTCCATAACGCTTACGCTTGTGTATTAACCAATTTATAGAGTTTGTCCGACGGGCGAACCTTCTCAGCTACCTTTATCGAAAAACGTTCTCCCTTTTTTGTTTCACCAACAGGTTGTAATTCAACCCTGATTTCATCGGCTGTTTGGAAAAGCGCACCGGTCGTTGGACCGGTTATCAAGATTTCATCACCGGCTCTCAAAAAACCGCTTTCCATCTCAAATTCAGCCACTCCCAAATTACTGAAATAATTGATCCCCCTTGCAATATATTCTTTTCTTTTGGTGGCGCTTGAGCCATAACGATGACTCCATTCGCCAAGACGTTGACCCAAATAATAACCGTCCCAGAAACCGCGGTTGAAAACACTGCGCAGCCGGCTGTCCCATTCTACGATTTGATCGTCATTGCAGAAGCCTTTACAATAAGCCCAAATTGCTTCTTTGTAGCAAGATGTAACGACACGTACATATTCAGGCCCGCGCGCCCGGCCTTCAATTTTAAATACCCGAACGCCTGCATCAATCATTTTATTTATAAAATGGATGGTTTTCATGTCCTTAGGCGACATGATGTATTGATTTTCGACTGCCAACTCCATTTCGGTTTCCCGGTCTTTTACGACATATCCGCGGCGGCATATCTGCATGCACGCTCCCCGATTGGCTGATGAATTCATCTCATGAAGGCTTAAATAACACTTTCCGGAAATAGCCATGCAAAGCGCTCCGTGACAAAACATTTCAATACGGATCAACTCGCCTTTCGGACCTTTGATTTGCTGCAATTCAATTTGTTCGTTTATTTTTCGAACCTGCTCAAGGCTCAATTCGCGCGCCAATACCACTACATCCGCGAAACGGGCGTAAAATTTCAACGCTTCGATATTGGAAATATTTAATTGTGTAGAAAGATGTACTTCTTGATTCATCCGGTTTGCATAATCCATGACAGCAATATCAGAGGCGATAATAGCAGATACTTCTGCCTGTCCGGCTGATTCAAGAATTTCACGCATCAAAGATAAGTCATCGTCATAGATTATCGTATTCACTGTCAAATAACTTTTCACTCCATGCTCACGGCATATTTCTGTGATTTGCCGCATATCATTGATTGTAAAATTATTGGATGATCGCGCACGCATATTCAGTTTTTCTATCCCATAATAAACCGAATCAGCGCCTCCTTGAATGGCTGCCATCAGTGATTCGTATGAACCAGCCGGCGCCATCAATTCAATTTTGTTTTCTTCAATTCGTGTTATATTCTCCATGCGATAAACCATACAATACTACTGATCTACAGAAAGGAAATCAATGGAATAATCAAATTAATGATGATGCGGAAACGAAAAATGCAAATTTCCCTTAGGTCCTTATTTTTGTATTAATTGATATTCAACAATTTCTCAAGCGCTTCATTGTTCATTTGCTTCAAAATATCAATTGATTTTCCACCATTGTATGTACAATAGTACGCCAAATTGATGATCCGGTTTTTAACTAAGATCAAATCGACAGCGCTTACTATGCTCGTTTCGTCCGATTCGGTTTGATACTTCATCAGCATAATCATCGTCTTTACATTCGGTCGGGGTGAATATTTTTCAAGCAAAACAGGTTTTCCGGCAGTAATTGTGCCATACACATCTTCGACCCTCGAACTGATTTGCTTGAAACTTTCGTCCTCAAAAAGTGTTTGTTCAAGATTTCTCTGCGCAATATCCAAATCCGTTTCTGAAGCATGGTAATTTTCTCTTTGGTAATCACCATAGATCATGAAATAATTATCATTGGCGATCTCTCCAAATTTGTCAATCTGCTTGTATGTCGCATTGTTTAAGTAATATCCCAAAACAGGTCCGGATACTAAATAATTCCGGATGACTTGCTGAACTTTCGGATGGGATCTGCATTCAGTCATCCCCTTGATTTTGGGTAAACAGATATTGACATAACCGTATAACGCAGAATTACTACATGAATTGTTTTCTTGGCTCCAACAACCCATCAATATAAACAGGAAAAACCAATAAATTATTTTTCTCATCTTTACTTATTCTTTTTTTTCGCAAAGTAACGCATTTTTTGGGATATAAGAAAACCGGAAATAAAAAGTTTGGAATGATAATTAATAAATTATTATGTTTTTATACACTTTTGATAAGTTTTATCAAGGAATTTTTACTATTTTTGGCGCTTATTTTGTAATTATTTTATTTTCAAAGCTATGAAAAAACTTTTATTCTTATCCTTTATTGTTCTACTTCAGGCATTTTCATCAAATGCACAAAAGAATCAGGTTGCAGACTTCATCATTGAGAGAGCCAAAACCGACAACCAAACCATGCATCATCTTGATGTGCTGACCAACCGCATTGGCGGACGACCGATCGGGTCGTATGCGTATGAGACAGCCACCTACTGGGTAGCTCATATGCTGAAAACCTGGGGACTGGAAGTGGAAATTCAGGAAGTGGGCGAATTGCCTGTTGGCTTTAACCGTGGTGCTTGGTTTGGCAAAATGTTGGACAACGATGGAATGGATTTGCATTTTGCAACCCCATCCTATACATCGGGGACAAAAGGCGCACAAAGAGGCCATGTGGTGGCAGAACCGAAAACACAGGCAGATTTCGACCGTATGAAAGGAAAACTCAACGGCGCCTGGGTGTTGATTACCGGGACAAACGATGGTTGGCCGATTGATTATTCTGTTCGCGGCGATTCATTACGACAAACTCTTATAGTCAAAAACAAAATGATACAGACTTATAATGATTCGATAACCCGTATCAACCGGCAAAATCCCAATCAAACACCCATTCCATTACAAAAATTGGAAGACGCCCCCGCGCTTTTCTACAAAGAAATGCGTGATGCCGGTATTCTGGGCATCATACAATCGTCAACCGTTCCGATCAGGGCATTGTACGACCGTCGAAATGTAAATCAAATGGATTTCTATACGAACCTGCCTACCTGTCCTGATATCAAATTAGACGAAAACCAATACAAAATCATTGCCCAAAAGGTAGCTGAAAGACGATATTTTCAGTTGGAGTTTGATATTCGCAATCATTTCAGGCCGGGGCCGATTAAATACCACAATGTCATCGGTATGATTCGCGGCAGTAAATTTCCCGATGAATTTGTGATGTCGGGCGGTCATTTGGATGCTTTTGATGTGTCAACAGGAGGTGTCGACTGCGGTACAGGCGTTGCGCCAAACCTCGAAGCTGCCCGCCTGCTTATGCTGGCAAACGCCAAACCGCGCCGTTCAATTCTTTTTTGCTTTTGGGCTGCTGAAGAATTTGGGCTGATAGGTTCACGTTATTGGGTTGAACAAAACAAAGATAAGTGGCCGCGCATATCAAACTATTTCAATCGCGACGGAGGGCCGCTGATTGCCAACTCGTTAACTGTCACACCTGCCATGTACGCCGATTTCAAAAAAGCGACCGTACAGTTTAACGATATCAATCCCGATTTCCCTTTCACCCTCAATGAACGTACCGGCACACCCCCCGAAAAACCAACCACGGCAGGCGGTTCCGACCATGCATATTTTGCCATGAACGGAATACCAACCATCCAGTTCGGAACAGCCGACCCAAAAGGCTACGACTTTAATTATCAGGAAATTTGGCACACCGAACGCGACCTGTACAACAT
>JAIRJR010000384.1 GCA_031260575.1 Tannerella sp. | reverse complement strand
GGGTTCGGCTGACTCTCATCAACTCTGATTTCTCCGTACAAAATACCCATGAGCGAGAACCCCGCCTGTGCCAGTATTTTCTAGCCACGAATTTTCTGCCTTTTGATGGGTGACGGCGTTTTGCCCAACGGTATAACAGGTTGAACAGCACAAAATCAATCTTACCAAAAGTTTCTTTGGCGACAACTGGCTGGTGATAATTCGCCCATCCCCGTAATTGCGGATTTAGTTTTTGGATCAAGACTTCTTGTTCCCAAGCTAACCCTTTCTTTAGGATTGTATTGGATAGGCTGGAGACCAAGTTTTCAATTGATTTCTTCGAGGGTTTGATTATTAGCTTTCCTTTGAATTTACGGAACGTCCAGCCCAAGAAGTCGAATCCATTGTTAACGTTGGTTATCAGGGTTTTACTTTCTGATAATTCTAAGCCCCTTGTTTTGAGGAAGTCTGCTAAAACTTTCTTCGCTTTTTCGGCGATTTCGGGCGTTGCCGCTGTTACAATAAAATCATCGGCATAACGGATAAAATTCACCCTGTTGTCTGCGATGGTAAATTGATTTCTGTTGCCATATTTGCTATTGTGAAAGTTCTGTTCGATGACCTGTTCCATGCCGTCAAGTGTCATATTTGCTAATATTGGGCTAATTATTCCGCCTTGTGGCGTTCCGCCCTCTGTAGGGAAAAGTTTATCATTAAATACGAATCCCGCTTTTAGGAATTGTTTCAGGATTGATTTGTCCATTGGGATGTTATCAATTAGCCATTCGTGGCTGATGTTATCAAAACAACCTTTAATGTCACCTTCCAATATCCATTCCGCACAGAATTTTCTTGATAATGCCGTAAAGATATATTCGCAAGCGTCGTGGCAGCTTCTGCCTTTCCTAAATCCAAGCGACTTTTTGTCTGCCGTTGATTCAGATACGGGGTCAAGAGCCAGCGCATATAAAGCCTGCATTGCGCGGTCATACATCGTCGGTATGCCTAATGGGCGTTTTTCCTTTTTCCCTTTCTTTTCAATATATACACGCCGTAACGGTTGGGCTTTGTATTTTTTGTCGGTTAGTTTTAATACTGCTCTCATTTTTGAAGTCGGGCTTGACCATAATTCTCCGTCTACGCCAGCAGTATTTTTCCCCTTGTTTGTTGTTACTTTTTTTACCGCCAATAATTTTGCATAATACGAATGTGTTAATAGATACTGTAAACGCTTTACTTCGTTCCACTTCTTGTTAATAGTAGCCTTAGCAATCCGGACTTGTAGCCTATTAACCTCATTTTCGACTTTTACCCAATCTATTGATTTCCATTCGATCTCCATTGGGCGGTCTGTTAACCTCTCGGAAGTTTTACCTTCCGCCGTTGAGTGTTTAACATTCATAGGTATACCTTCTTTCTTTGCTATAAAATACCAAGGATAAGTCTGCACCCTTTCGGGTTGGGGCAAATCTTGAACCCCTATGCGTTTCATTACAAAACGCCGTTCGCTTTTTATCCATTCCTATACCCTCTATGCCATTTCTTCCCCTTGCAGGGTTGATACCTTTAAATAAGGGGCATATAGGGCTTACCAAGTTCCGTATAGTAAATACTGTGAATGCTTTAGGAGCTATCTATGGGCCGAGAGTCATTCTGTCCATTTCCGTCGAGCTTCGCCACAGTTCCCGACGTCAGACTCTGTACCTTTTGGTTTAAGTGTATCAGCCTTATTTCACTTATTAGATCGTGACGACCCTTACAATAGTTCACTTTACGTTCTCCATGACATTCTTATCCTTGCAGTCCGTCCGATTTAGGCTATCAGATTTCCCACCTTGTCCCACGAGCTTTGCACCTTGCCGTTACCAGCAACGCACATCGTGGTAGGATTACCCCAAATGGAGGGGGTAGCTGATTTAACAGCAATTTAACTATACGACTTCTTGTCGCACATGGCTGTCAATCCCGACATAGGTATAAAACATTTTTGGATGGTTCATAAAAAAATACTCCCTTTCTTGGATTTTTTGGAATTAGAAAATTTGTGTGAAATTGTCAAGGTACGATTGGGCAACCATCTAAAACATCCCGAATTTACAGCGTTATACAGCCAAAAAGTAAAGCTGTACCGCAAATGGCTTAACAGTCATGGTTGTTCCAAAAAGCATAGCCTTCCACATTCAATTGCTATGCGTTTTGGAACAGCCCAGAAACCCGCGCAAGTATTAACACGGCTTTAGTAGCGTTAATGGTAAAATCCACCATCCGCATGGACATTAACAGAATATCCACGGGTTTCTGGAAACTGCTTTTTCTATGTGATCAGAAGCCAAACTTTTCAGGTCCGAACTTCTGTAGTTTTATTGAATCAGTCCCGTATGTGGCGGCGTATGTGTCGCCGGCATTAAATCCCGCGTCTTCAATGAATGAACCTGATATATTGATAACCGGGAGGCCTTTTTGCTTGGACACCTGGATAAGCCGCATTTTATTTTGTCTGGCAAACTTAACGATTTCATTGTATACTACTGTGTAATTATGTGCCGTAAACGTGATATGCCCGGGTTCTGATTTAACGGTTACAAGTGTACCAGTCGCAAAACCGATATCATCCAGCCACCCGCCGCTAAGCCATACCCGCGCTTTTGGAGGGGCGGGTTTTACCGTTCTTCTCCCAATATGCCCAATGTGTATATTTCCGTTTAATTTACGCACCTTGATACACCCATGGGTGCATCCTGCCAAAAGTGCATCACCTATTTTGAGGCCGCTACTTAACATCATATTTCCATTGGCTATTACAAAAACCGGGATTTCTTTGGCCCGCTGTAATAAATGTACCCTTACAAGGGAACCGCCTTTTTCTTTTGTTTTGAGGAATAATTCACTGTAATTAATATTTTCATTGGCTAAATTAACCAGTAGCCCGTCCTGTTCCGGCAAGGCTTGTACCAATGCACCGTTAACAAAGCCCATTTCAGTTAACCAGTCGTTTAGGATTATGCTTGACAAAGTTTTAAGACTGTATTCTTTCAGCCGGTCATTTAAATGCAGGACAATATCTTTTATTTGCATAGGCTTGTTGCTGATTTCAAGTTTCGAAAAGTCCAAG
>JAIRJR010000378.1 GCA_031260575.1 Tannerella sp. | reverse complement strand
TCCGTGCCTACTTTTGCCAACCATAACTTGAATGGCTCGGCTTTTTTGCTTGGAACAGATTGAACGATTCGCAAAATCTGCTCGGTATCAGCGACATCGGTCAAGCGCATTTTGTTGTCGGGAGCGAGCATTTTCAAACCGTGACAATTTGTCACGGTTTCGTTTCCTTCTGTTAGAAGGCGTTGTTTTAACTTACGCCAATACGCCGTAGCGTCAACACTGTCGGTCAATACCCCGACCACATCTACCACCGAAAACCACCATTTTTCGTTTTCTTCGTCCCAAATGGCGCGAACAGCTTGTCTTTCAAATAGTTGAATTTTGTTTTGCATGATTTTATTCATTTTTTAAGTCCGTAAAATTTTTTCCATCGATTTGCCTTTTGCCAACTCATCAATCAATTTATCTAAATAACGAATTTTTTGCATGAGTTTATCTTCAATCTCCTCAACGCGACACCCGCAAACGACGCCTGTAATTTTTGAAACATTCGGATTAAGAGTTGGCGCTTCGGCGAAAAACGTTTCAAAATCAATTTTCCTGTCAATTTGCTTTTGCAAGGTTTCTTTGTCGTAACCCGTCAGCCAAAAAATGACAGCGTCAACTTCCGGTTTGGTGCGCCCCTTTCTTTCAGCCTTTTGCACATACAACGGATAGACGGTTGCAAAAGACATGCTGAATATTTTTGAATTAACCATATCTAATGTTTTGAATTAACAGCAATTACAAGCAATTCATAATCTTTTGTAGTTAATGTATGCTCTCTTGAAAACTCGCCAAGTCTTGCTCCGAAAATATCTATCGTTTTGTATCCCAACGATTTCAATAACCACGTTATTTCGCTCGGCACATAATATCTTTCGTTACATTCGAGCGTATGTTTATTGCCCGAATCATCCTCAAAATCCACCCTACTTTGTTCGCGAAAAGTCATTAAATCAAAGGAATTGTTTCGGCATATCGAGTTGCCTTCTTCAACAGAGGAAGCGTGAAACTCATCTACGCTATGATACAGCGGAAACAGTCCGTTGGGCGCTGTGAATATAAATTTCGCCTCCTGTTTGAGCGATTTGGTAACGTTCTTGAGAATTTCAAAATCCATCTCATCGGTTTCCATCAACGAAAAACCGCCTTCGCAAAGCATGATTGCAACGTCAAATTCGCTGTCGAAGGGCAAGTTTCGCGCATCTCGACATTGAAAATCAACAGACAGATTTTCCGCTTCCGCCTTTTCCCGCGCCCGCTTCAGTTGCGCTTCCGACAAATCAATGCCGGTTACGTTATATCCGCGCTTTGTCAATTCAATGGCATGACGCCCTGTTCCGCAGCCGACATCCAATATTTTTACCGACTTGTCAAAATGCAATTCCTTTTCAATAAAATCACATTCACCGATTGTTCCGTGAGTAAAATTCTCACTGTCATACTTTTGAGCATAATTCTCAAATAACGATTCGTACCATTGTTTTTTCTTCATCTCCGGTTATTATAAATTATTTTTTTTATTTTACTTGCACTTTCGTTTATCCCTTTTTCGTCTTTCCTGTCTATCAAAAACAGCATTTCCATTAACGGCAAAAGTTGTCGTCTTATTGCCACTTTTTCTCTTAAAACCTCGTCGTCGCCGTAGGCAATTATGGCTGCATCTAACATAATGTCGTCTTCGAGTCCGGTAAAGTCGTGCGACTTTTCATACATGCCGGAATCGCCAAAATCTATTATTCCTACTTCGAGATTGCCCGTCAGCAAAATATTATTGTAGCCTAAATCGCAATGACAAAACACTTGCTCCGTACCGTATTGTGTTGATTTTTGCGGGAAAGCGGTTACAATTTCTTCGATAGTTTCGAGTTCGTTTTTGTTAAAATAAACTTCTAACAGACGCTTTCTCTTGTGGAATGTTTTTTGAAGCCATAGAATGATATCGCTTTCGTTGTTTGGACTTTTGCCTTTGTAATCAATTGAATGGAGTTTTTTCAGAAACAAACCTATTTTTTCGCCTACTTCCCTCTTTTGTCTGTCGTTCAATTTTTCGATGGCTTGCGTTGTGATTGACTTTCCTTTTACACCATAAAAACCTGTGTAAGAAAGATTTTCGCCCTCCCATTTGATTAAAGGAAGATTCACATTAAACGCATATTCGCTAATTAGTTTTAAAATAGTAAGTTCGTGCCTACATTCGTCATACCATTTTTTACCTCTCGGAAATTTAAAAACAAACGCGCCATCATCGATTATATAAACACGACTTGTCCAACCGGTTTCGTTCAACACAATACGGTTTTCGTCAGTTATATGGGTCAGTTTCTGAACGATCGCTAATTCTTTGCTTTTATTCATTATAGTCAAATATCTATTTCAATGGTAACGAGAACGGTATCGTCTGCGTGCTTCCCGATTTGTTGGCGGATGTCTTTCCGAATGCCGATGATGTAACAAACTGAGCCATCGCTATTTTTAATCCCCATGTTTACCACGCTGCCATCGTATGGCACACCTTCGAAAGTGGCATGAACTTTTACCCGACCTTTGCCAAATTCCTTTTTAATATCGCAAGGAAATTCGATATATGCCCCGTCCAAATCGGGCACTTTCCTGATAACTGCTTCAAACTCAAATCTCTTGTTCATTTTATTGTCTTCTAACCCAAAAACAGATGTTCAATTAATATTTTTAATCCCAATAAAACCAAAACCGCCCCTCCGACAAATTCGGCTTTCGACTTGAATTTTGTGCCAAATACGTTTCCGATTTTAACTCCGGCGATGGATATGCCAAAAGTAGTTAATCCAATAATGGTAATTGCAATGAAAATGTGGATTTCAAAAAAGGCAAATGTAACTCCAACAGCCAATGCATCAATACTTGTGGCAATCGCCAGCAGCAACATTTTTAGAAATTGAAACGGATGATCTTTTTCTTCGTCGTCATCTTTCGAAAAACTGTCTTTTATCATCTTTCCACCGATAACCCCAAGTAATACAAAGGCAATCCAATGGTCGAAACCTTGAATTTTATGCGCAAAAAATGTCCCTGCAAAAAATCCGACAAGCGGCATCAATGCCTGAAAAAATCCAAAATACAAACCCGGAATGAAAACCTCCTTTATTTTCAGCTTCTTCACTGACAAACCAAGCGTGATGGATACCGCAAAAGCGTCCATTGACAAGCCGGCAGCGATTATAATTATCTCAAATAACCCCATATTCGTAACTCTTAATTCTTAATTAAATAATACCTTGCCATTTTTTGTCACTTCTTTCATATTGACTGCCTTTGGTTTTTATCCATGTGGTTTCTGAAAGCTCAAAACTTCATTATCCAATCCTCCCCCAACTCACCTTCCTGTGGAAAAGTGTTTGGAGGCGTTCGCGCAAAAGGCGATTGACATCCGATTTCAAGTACGGGTCTGTCTCCAAGATGTTTTCTGCCAAATTACGGGCGGATTGAAGGATCTGTCCGTCGGTTGCAAGGCTGGCAATTTTCAGGAAGAAACCTTCGCCGCTTTGTTGCGTACCTTCCAAATCACCATAGCCCCGTAATTGCAGGTCCGCTTCTGCTATTTCAAAACCATCGTTGCTGCGCACCATGATTTCCAAGCGCTTACGTGTGTCATGGCTTAATTTGTAAGACGAAACCAATATGCAGTAAGACTGGTCGGTACCTCTCCCTACCCTGCCTCGCAATTGATGTAATTGGGACAAACCGAAACGTTCGGCGCTCTCGATCACCATCACCGAAGCTTTTGGAACATTTACACCGACTTCGATCACGGTAGTCGCTACAAGAATCTGCGCTTCGCCCGACACAAAACGTCCCATCGCCTCTTCCTTCTCTTTCGGTTTCATCTTCCCGTGTACCATACAAACCTTGTATTCAGGGAAAACATCCTTGAATACTGTAAATCCGTCTTCCAGATTCTTATAATCAAAATTTTCGCTTACTTCAATCAACGGATAAACCACATATATCTGGCAACCTTTCCGGATTTCGCTTCGCAGAAAATCATACAACTCTGCACGCTTGTTATCATACCTGTGTACGGTCTTGATGGGTTTACGTCCAGGTGGCATTTCATCTATCACCGAAACATCCAAATCGCCGTATAAAGTCATCGCCAACGTGCGTGGAATAGGTGTTGCCGTCATAATCAGAATATGGGGGACTTGTTTGTTTTTTATCCACAAACGCGACCGCTGTTCTACACCGAAGCGATGCTGTTCATCAATAACCGCCAATCCCAACGAAGCAAAAACCACCGCATCCTCGATTAAGGCATGTGTTCCTACAATAAAATGTATTTCTCCACCGGCTAACCCCTGCAAAATCTTTTCACGTTCTTTCTGTTTCGTCGAACCCGTCAACAACGCTATACGGAGGTTCATGTCTTTCAGATAATCTGTCAAGGTGGCATAGTGTTGTTGTGCAAGAATTTCGGTAGGGGCCATCAGACAAGCCTGGTGATTATTATCGACTGCCAACAGCATGGAAAGCAACGCAACCAACGTCTTTCCGCTACCCACATCTCCCTGCAAAAGACGGCTCATCTGCCGCCCGCTTCCCATATCTTTCCTGATCTCACGAACCACCCGTTTTTGTGCGCCGGTCAATTCAAAAGGCAAATAATTATGATAGAAAGAATTAAATACATCTCCGACTTTCGAAAAGACAATTCCATCCAATTTTTGGCAGCGATGTCGTGCAGTTTGAAGAATATTCAACTGAATAAAAAATAATTCATCGAATTTCAAGCGCAATTCGGCTTTCTTCAGCAAACCGGCAGATTCGGGAAAATGAATGTTACGAACCGCTTCCGATAAGGACATCATTCGTAACTTCTCCAAAACATATGAAGGCAGTATCTCCGGAATAATCCAATTGATGCCCGATAAAAGTGTAAATTGCAATTTTTGAATCGCACGCGAATGAAGGAATGCCTTTTTCATCTTCTCCGTGGTATGGTAGAAAGGCATGAATCCGCTCGTTACCTGCTGTGTATCATCTATGGGGTCAATATCCGGATGTACGATATTAATACTGTCTCTAAATTCAGTAGGTTTACCAAATAAAATATATTCCTGACCGGTTTTATACTTATCTCTAATCCATTTCAATCCTTTGAACCAGACCAAATCAATCGTTCCTGTATCGTCGGCAAACTTGGCAATCAACCGTTTTGATTGTAACTCGCCAACTTCTTCGAAAAATAGAATCCGGCCTTTTATTTGGATATATGGCATCGATTCATTGACTTCGAACACCTTATAAAACCGGCTTCGGTCGATATGTTTAAATGGAAAATAATACAGCAAATCCTCGCATGTAACAATCCCTGCTTCCTGTTTCAGAATTTCTGCTCTCTTTGGGCCGACACCCGGCAGGTACATTACTTCTTTGCTACTTAATTCCACTGTTTTTCGATTGACAATTATTTATGAATCAATCACCATTAATCATTGACCCTTATTGATAAATCGCTCTGCTACAATCAAATCCATCGGTGTTGTTATCTTGATATTTTCAAGGTTTCCTTCTATGAGATGGATAGTTTTACCAAATGATTCGACTACTGTGGCATCGTCGAAAAAGTCGGGCTGATAAGGTTGTTGATATGCCTCAAGTATCCAATCGCGATAAAACACCTGCGGTGTCTGTACGATGAAATAGTTTCGCCTGTCAACCGCCCGGTTCTTATCCCCTATTTTCATGCGAAGCGAGTCGATAGACGGAACAACAGCCATCACAGCTCCCTTTTCTTCAGCGGTACGAAAACATGTCTCTATCACTTGAGTCGACACGAATGGACGTACTCCATCGTGTATGCCTATCAAATCGCATTCACCCACTTCACGTAGGCCGTTTTGTACGGAATGGAAACGCGTTTCGCCTCCCGTCACCAATCGGTAAGGTATCTTGCAATTCAATTCCCTGCAAAGCATTTCCCAGTAAGATTTTAGTTCTTCAGGAAGAACTAAAATCAACTGTGCGGAAGAATCCCAACGGTAAAAAACCTCCAATGTATACATCAAAACCGGCTTTCCATACAACGGAATAAATTGCTTGGGCAAATCATTTCCCATTCGGATTCCTTTACCTCCGGCCAGAATAACAACACCACGTCTCATTGCAATTCCTCTAATATTTTCTTGACTTCGTCATCGGCTTTTGTTAATTTATCCTTGCATACTTTTATCAGGCGGCTGGCTTCTTTGACCTTCTCCGAAAGCTCGTCAATGTCCAAATCTCCACGCTCGATATTTGCCACAATCGCCCGCAGTTTTTCTATGGATTCGTTATACGTTTCTTTTTCTATCATATATGTAATTATGAGTTATGAATTATTTTATTCCCGCATTTCGCTCTCCGTCCGCAAACCGAATCATTACCTGATCTCCGGTTATCAATTCGGAAGCCAATTTGACTGTTTTGCCTTCTTTTAGAGTCAATGTGTAGCCTTTTTTCAATATATAATCAGGCGATGCCATTTTCAGATATTGCTCATGCAGATTCAACTCTTGATTTTTTTGTGAAAACAACGTCATCAATCGATTCATTATCTTTTGTCCGATTTCTGTCAGAGCTGAATTGTTTTTTTCGACATACAACCGTACACCGGATACATCACTTGAAAAAGCAAGTAACTGAGAACGTTTACGTTCAATGATATAGCCGACTATTGAAGGGAAAGAAGTTGCGAGCCGGTTCAATATTTTTTGTGCATCCGATAAGATTTCTGACGCTCGGGCACAAATCAATTGCTGTAAAATGTTCAGTTCGTTCGCCTGTTCATCTGTATACTCAATGAGAAAAGCCGCTACTGCCGTAGGCGTTTTCATCCTTGTATGGGCGACCATATCCACAACTGAGTCATCGCGTTCATGGCCGATTCCGGTAATTACAGGCAATGGAAACTGGGCGCAATGGGCTGATACCAAATACGAATCAAAGCAATTCAAGTCGGAAGTTGATCCACCTCCGCGTATGATTACCACCACATCAAAATATTCAATGTGTGTGCATATCCTATCCAATGCATCTATAATTGATTCTTCTGCTTTGTCTCCCTGCATAATGGCAGGGAATAATTTCAGATAAAACGGATACCCTGCCTTGTTATGAAGCAACTGGTCAACAAAATCTTCATATCCGGCTGCCGTAGGCGAAGTGACCACGGCAATTCGCTGAGGTAGATATGGAAACGGAAGTTCCCTGTTTAAATCAAAGACGCCTTCTTCCTGCAAAAGGCGTACGATTTCCATCCGTCTCTTAATCAAATCGCCAATGGTATATGCCGGGTCGATTTCATGTATAGTCAGGCTGTATCCATACAATTTATGAAACTCGACCGAAACGTTGACCAACACTTTCAACCCTGAAACAAATATTTGGCCGGTAGATTCCTCAAAATACCTTTTTATTACATCGTAGGTTTGCACCCATATCGTTCCTCGCGCTTTGGCAACGATACGCCCTGTTTTTTTTTCTTTTTCCACAAACTCAAGGTAACAATGTCCGGATGAGGCATTGACACGCACATCGCTTGTCTCCGCCTTTATCCAATATGTTCCCGGAAGCAGGTCTTTAATTGCTTCACTCACTTGCTCGTTAAGTTCCGAAAGTGAAAGCGCTTCGGACGAATCTTTATAATCGAACCGTTTCATTCAAGTCCCTTTCTATATGCCTTGTATATATCAGGTATACCATAACCTTTTTCAACATCCGGTCGGTTTGCTTGCGAAGCGGTCTGTTGTATCAAAGCAATAATCTCCCTATTGGTAAGCCAATGTAAGGATTGCCACAGGCATATGCCAAAACCTGCCACAATCGGTGTGGCAAAAGATGTCCCGTTGGCATACTGTACATTCCCGTTAGAGCCGATTACCGTTACCCCCGTCCCTAAAGCAACTACATCAGGTTTGATCCGCAGGTCGGCTGTAAATCCTGTCGAGCTGAAATTGCTGCGTTCTTTTTCCGGTGTGATTGCCCCAACCGTCAACACATCAGACACATCACCCGGAAAAGTAATTTTCTCCCATGTCAGATTGGCTTCATTGCCGGCGCTGCAAAAAAGCAACAATCCTTTTTCGACCGCTATTTCCGATACCCGGCTGACATACGCAGAACGACCATCCAAATCGGAATGAGCATATACAACTTCCGGCGTATCAAATACGGAATAACCTAATGAAGAAGTAATTACATCAACCCCCACACTATCTGCATATTCCAAAGCGGCCGCCCAATAGTCTTCTTCTATCGGAAATTCCGAACGCATATCTTCGCTTTTAATTAACAGATATGACGCCTCGGGCGCAGTACCGATCATTTGCCCCGGAAGATTGGCTGCAAGACAGGAAAGCACTTTGGTGCCATGGTCGTCAGCGCAAAAAACATTACTACCCGGAAATACGATATTATGTGTTCCCAACAGCCGAAGCGAAGCGAATGCCTTGATTCGGTCTACATGCAAAAAACCTGCATCAATCACCGCTACCCGCATACCCTGCCCGCGACGTCCCAAACGATGGAGTGCCATACCATTTAACATCTCTATCTGCTCTTGGGCATATCCATATTCATCCGGCAGTTTTTCTGTTTGCGGTTCGAGCAATGTCCGATCATCTGTACAGATATCGGCATTCAACCGGCCAGAACCATACCAAACACATCTAACTGAATCAACCACAGGCAATTGTTTGATTTGTTCAACCATCAAACTATCTGCACATTCGACAACAAGTGTCGACATCCATTTGCTTTGTGTAACCAACTTGCATCCAGTAGATAAAACCGTTTCAACTGCTTTTTCCGGAATCCCTTTATCATGCAGATAAACCCTAAAGCAATAACTTTCATGGGCATAGATCGAGACAATTATAAAGAACAAGTTTATTATCATTAAAAACAGTTTCATATCGCAGCGTGTATCTTAATACTTATTTCACTCTTTTCATTTCTCCGGCAAAAATAACAAACCTTTCGGGAATAAGCAAAATTATTATATCTTTGCACCTTCAAACAAAAAAGAACGTGGCAAGTACCAAATATATTTTCGTTACAGGCGGGGTGATTTCTTCATTAGGTAAAGGTATTATCTCTGCATCCGTAGGCATGTTGCTTCAGTCCAGAGGATACAAAGTGACGATTCAAAAATTTGACCCTTATATCAATATTGATCCGGGCACATTGAATCCTTACGAACATGGAGAATGCTTTGTCACCATCGATGGGCATGAGGCGGATTTGGATTTAGGACATTATGAACGTTTTTTAAATGTTTCCACTACCCGCGCCAACAATATCACAACAGGTCGCATATACCAAAGTGTCATTGAGAAAGAACGTCGTGGAGATTATTTGGGGAAAACGGTTCAAGTTATTCCTCATATTACTGACGAAATCAAGCGGAATATCAAATTGCTGGGGTCGAAAAACAAGCTCGATTTTGTGATTACCGAAATTGGCGGGACAGTGGGTGATATCGAATCGCTTCCTTTTATCGAAAGTGTCCGCCAGCTAAAATGGGAATTGGGAAGAGATTGCCTTTGTGTTCATCTGACCTATGTGCCTTATATAGCTGCTGCAAAGGAGTATAAGTCAAAACCCACTCAACACTCCGTCAAACAATTGCTTGAACAAGGCATTCAGCCTGATTTATTGGTTTTACGAACCGAACAGGAGCTGAACGATAATCTACTTCACAAGGTCGCCCTATTTTGTAATGTATCCAAAGATTCTGTATTTCAATCAATTGATGTTCAGACAATATACGAAGTCCCTTTAGTTCTGTCGCGGCAAAAAATGGATTCTATCATCCTGCAAAAAATAGGGCTTACAGTGGAGCCTACGCCCGAAATGAAACCATGGAAAGATTTTTTAACCCATAAATCCAACGTGACAAAGGAGGTAAATATTGGCCTGATAGGTAAATACATAGAACTTCAGGACGCTTACAAATCGATTGATGAATCTTTATTGGTTGCTTCAGTTTACAACAACCGAAAGTTAAATTTACAATTTATCCATTCGGAAAAACTCAACGACGCAAATGCAACCGAAATACTTAGTGGATTGGATGGCATACTGATTGCACCCGGTTTCGGCATGCGGGGCGTTGAAGGTAAATTAACCGCAAGTAAATATGCCCGCGAGCATGATGTGCCCTGTCTGGGAATCTGTATGGGTATGCAAAGTATGGTTATTGAGTTTGCACGTAATGTGTTGGGGCTGGAAGGAGCTAATTCGACCGAAATTGACCCCAAGACAAAACACAATGTGATTGACCTGATGGAAATTCAGAAAAATGAGACGAATATGGGGGGAACAATGAGGTTGGGAGCTTATGACTGCATATTGGATAAAGAGTCAAAAATATTTGAAGCTTACAGAAAGGAGCATATTTACGAACGGCATCGTCACCGGTACGAATTTAATCATCAATACAAAACACTATTTGAAGAAGCCGGTTTGAAGTGTACGGGCAAAAATCCTGATACCCAACTGATAGAAACCATCGAAATCTCTTCCTTAAAATGGTTTATCGGCGTACAGTATCATCCGGAATACAACAGTACGGTTTTAAACCCGAATCCTTTATTTTTAAGTTTCATCAAAGCTGCCGCAGCAGGTATACAATAAATATCACATCTTAATATGGATAGAAATACAATTATAGGTTTATTATTGATTGGTCTGGTTTTCTTTCTATTTACATGGATAAATCGTCCGACACCCGAACAACAAGAGGCACAGCGCCGTTACAACGAATATATGGACTCTTTGGCCAGAGCGGAGCAGTCGCGCGCAGCGGATTTTACAGCTCCAACAAATAATCCGGCTATCGTTGATGCATCAACCAATTTGCCCGACTCTACCCGATCCGACTTACTAATGCAACAATTTGGCGCTTTTGCGCAAGCTGCCGAAGGGGTGGAAGCGTTTGTGACGCTCGAAAACGACAAGGTGGAATTGAAAATCAGCAATAAAGGTGGCAGACTCTACTATGCTCGTTTAAAAGAATATGCAACTTTCAATCAAAAACCTTTGATTCTCTTCGACGGAGATGAATCTTCTCTTTACTTCACTTTCATAACCGCCACAAACCGCGTAATCAATACGTCAGATTTGTTTTTTGTTCCTGTAAAAGATGGATTACCTGACAATTCCGTTATCATGCGTTTGATGATTGATGAAGGTAGTTACATGGACTTCGTCTATACATTGAAACCGGACGATTACATGTTGAGTTGGGATATCAGGAGTGTTGGTTTGAATGGCATTTTATCGCCTAACACTAACTCGCTCGATATGTATTGGAAGCAAATTGCACGCAAGTTAGAACAGGGAAGAAAGTTTGAAAATCAGTTTACAGGTCTTTCCTATAAATTCACAAACGATAATGTGGAAAAACTAAGTGAAGCCAAAAACGATGACAAACAATTATCTAACCGGTTGAAATGGATCGCCTATAAAAATAAGTTCTTCTCGACTGTATTGATTTCGAATAATTCATTTGAAGCAAGCCGCCTTCAATCCATTCAAATAGCTGAAACCGATACAAATTACTTGAAAGAATTTCATGCAACGACTTCAGTTCCTTTCGACCCGTCAGGCAAAGAATCAGTTGGATTTACTTATTATATCGGGCCAAACAAATATAGTCTATTACGTGAATACGACAAAAATACGCCCAAAGGGGAAAAGTTATTATTAGACGAATTAGTCCCATTGGGAGCAAAAGTCTTCCGCCCGATTAATAAATATTTCATCGTACCCATCTTCGAATTTCTGGGGAAATATTTTACAAATTATGGTGTGATCATTCTCTTATTAACGCTGATTGTCAAAGTAGTTATTTTCCCGTTAACCTTCAAATCGTATATGTCATCGGCCAAGATGCGTGTCTTAAAACCTCAAGTGGAAGAGATTACTGCCAAATTTCCCAAGCAGGAACAAGCCATGGAACGCCAGAAAGCAACGATGGATTTATACAGCCGTGCGGGTGCAAGCCCTATGGCCGGTTGCTTGCCTATGCTATTACAAATGCCGATCCTGATTGCTTTGTATTGGCTCTTTCCGACTTCCATCGAATTGCGACAAGAAAGTTTCTTGTGGGCTAAAGACTTATCAACTTACGATGCGATTATTTCCTGGAATTTTGACATTCCGCTGATATCATCGTTTCTGGGCAATCATCTCAGTTTGTTCTGTTTACTAATGACTGCCACCAATATTGTTTTTACCAAATTCAATATGGATGCAACGAATACCGGTCAGCAACAGATGCCGGGTATGAAAATGATGATGTATATTTTCCCATTTATGATGTTGTTCTTTTTCAATCAAAGCGCTTCAGGATTAAGTTATTATTTCTTTATTACGACGCTTATCTCCATTCTTCAAACCATTTCTTTCAGATTCTTTGTCAACGAAAAAAAATTATTGATGCGACTCGAAGAAAACAAAAAGAAACCCAAAAAGAAATCAGGTTTTATGCAACGCCTGGAAGAAGCACAGCGGATGCAACAACAGCAAGTACGTAAACAGCAACAACAGAGCCACAAACAACAGCAACAACAAAACGACAAAAGACTGCAACGCAAGAAATAATTCATCATCCCCTCCCCCTTCGACGAAGGGGGAGGAGGACAATATCTTGATTAATATCCAAATATCTCTTCCTGCTTCAAAATCGTTACTTTACCTATTTTCTTCAACGCATCCATATCCAAATCCTTAATATCACCCAATATACAATAGGTTAAAGGTTTGTTTTTAAGATACTTCGTTTGAAAATCGATAACATCTTGCATGGTCATTCCGGGCACTTTGTCATAGATATCCTTACGGGCATCGGTCGTATATCCATATCGCTTGGCATTCAGGTAGTCCCATAAGATGTTATAACAACACAAAAGCAGTTTATAACTCATTCATATAATTTATCATAATGAAATCATTGAGGTTTACATATAAGGAATGGAATATTTTGTTACTCGTTTGCATATTGTTAATGGGCTGTAGCAAAAACAGGACAGATGATTTGATTGTATTTGATGTTACAGCAAATTATCCGGTAAAGACATTGGATATTGAAGACATAGCCGATATAGAATAT
>JAIRJR010000301.1 GCA_031260575.1 Tannerella sp. | reverse complement strand
GGCTGCTACGTATAATCAGCCCCGCTATACGGGTTGGATCAACCTTGGCGGACGTCGCGGCGAACTGCGTGGCGTCGATTCCATCGGTATCCGTATGCGTGTACCCATCGGGAATCCGGAATTTGAAATCCGTAATATCTCCCTTGCCGTCGACGATCCCGGCGATGTCTTTATGAGTGAGATTCCCGCCGTCGACGAGTTCGGCCAACACAACCTGCTCGATTACGAAGGAAAAATCGCTTCGCTCGAACAATTACAGGCTGAATGGGCTGCCGAAGACAAAGATATTGAAGCCGGCGGCAACGATTATCAATATTCGCGTTATGGGGGGTATCTGCAAAAACAGGTCAAAAGTACGGGATACTTCCGGGTGGAGAAGATCGATGGGCGTTGGTGGTTTGTCGACCCCGACGGTTATCTGTTTCTTTCGCATGGCGTTGACTGTGTGAATCCCGGAGGCGGCGGAACTGTACGCGACCCGGATAAACGGGATGGGATGTTCAAGGAACTGCCTCCGGAGCATCTCCGGCAAACAGCGAACCGGAGCGGCGGCGGACGCGCTCCTTCTATTTCGTTCGGGACATGGAATTTATTCCGCCGTTATGGAGAGGGTTTCCGGGATAAAGCCAATGAGATGGCTATCAAACGCATGGATAGATGGGGTTTGAATACCATTGCCAACTGGTCGAGCGCTGCCGTCTATGGACTGAACAAGAAAGCCCACACGCTCCAGTTGAGCGGTTTGGCGATGGACGGCAACCTGATGGGGCTTGCTGATGTGTATGTACCCGGATTTGCAGCCAAAATGGATTCGAGCATGCGGACATACCTGCCTGCAAACAGGAATAACCCCTGGGTGGTCGGTTATTTCGTGGGCAATGAACCTTCGTGGTTGGGACAGGAAGCCCGGCTTTGCGATTTGATCTTGGCGGGCGACGACCGTCCCATCAAAACCGCATTACAGCAATTCCTGACAGGCGGCGATACACCCGAACGCAAAAAACAGTTTATCTTCAACACCTTCAATACCTTCCTGCAAACCGTTAAAACCACCATGAAGCGGCACGATCCGAATCATCTGAACCTCGGTATCCGTTTCGGTAATCTGAACGAATTGGATGAAACGCTGATGGAGATATGCCGCAATGCTTTCGATGTGCTTAGTTTCAACTGTTATGACCTGAAACCCGACAAGGACATGATGGATCGGGCTTTGCGCCTGACCGACAAACCCATGATCATCGGCGAGTATCACTTTGGAACGGTCGACCGTGGTATGGCGCAATCACTCTGGCAAGTGAACTCACAGCAGGAGAGGGGAGTGGCCTACCGATACTATACAGAACAGGTTTATACCCATCCGGGTATGATCGGGACGGCATATTTCCAGTGGTGCGATCAAGACCTGTTGGGACGCAACGATGGCGAAAACTACAATTGCGGGTTGGTGGATGTCACCGACCGTCCGCATAAATACCAGGTGGAAGCGATCATGGAAACAGCCAAACGCCTGTTTTCGATCCATTCGGGCGACATACAACCCTTTAATCAAACCCCGGTGAAAGCCCGCGGGCATGGGGGGATGCCGTCGAATTGGGCTTTTTAGTCTGTAGCTTTTAGTCTGTAGTCTGTAGCTTATAGTTTTCAACTTTTAGTTTTTAGTTTTTAACTTTTAGTTTTTATGAGAAGTGTGTTTATTTGTTCCATTAGGCATATAACAGGGATAGTGATGATTGTGATTGCAGGTGCATGCAGCACGGAGACGGGATTGAAATATCCGGTGGCTGAAAAAGAGATGGTGGCGGACACGTATTTTGGCAAGGAAGTAGCCGATCCTTACCGTTGGTTGGAAGACGATACATCCGAAAAAACAGCAGACTGGGTGACGGAACAAAATAAAGTGACGCAAGCCTATTTGATGCAAATACCTTTCCGCGACCGGTTGAAACAACGGCTGACGGCTTTGATGGACTATGAACGAATCGGAGCGCCGATCAAGAAAAACGGCAAATATTATTTTTTCAAAAACGACGGACTGCAGAATCAAAGCGTATTGTATGTCAAAGCATCATTGGACGGAACACCGGCAATCGTATTGGATCCCAACCGGTTATCGGACGATGGCACGGTAGCGCTGACGGATTACGCTTTTTCGAAAGACGGGTCGTACCTTGCCTATTGCATCTCACGTAGCGGATCCGATTGGAATGAAATTTACGTGATCAACCTTGCAACCGGTCAACATACCGGCGATCATCTGCTTTGGAGTAAGTTTGGAGGCCCTTCGTGGCAAGGAAACGGGTTTTATTACAGCGCTTACGATGCACCCGAAGCAGGCAGGGAATATTCAAATATGAATGAAAATCATACGATTTATTACCATAAATTGGGCGAACCCCAGTCGCAGGATCAGACGGTATACCGGAATCCGAAAGAACCGAAGCGTTTCTATTACGGTAGCGTCAGCGAAGACGAACGTGTACTTTTTATTTACGAATCCGGCGCTGAGGTAGGTAATAACTTATTTATGAAAGACCTTACCCGGAATGGTTCGGAAATAATCCCATTGACGGAAGATATGAATTTTGTATATAATCCGGTAGAAGTGGTGGGTGACAAGGTGTTTTTCCTGACGAACTTCGGAGCGCCGAGGTATAAAATTATGGTTGCCGATATTCGTGCACCCAAGTTGGCGAATTGGAAAGATATGGTGCCTGAAACGGAGTCGGTGTTGACGACTGATGTACAGGTCATCGGTGGGAATCTCGTGTTAATCTATGAAAAGGATGCTTCGCATCACGCTTTTATCCATTCGTTGGACGGCAAGCGGTTACATGAAGTGACGCTTCCCACATTGGGTTCGGTATATTTCAGCGGTAACAAAGACGATAAGGAGACTTTTTATGTTTTCACTTCGTTCACTTTTCCCCCTACCATCTATCAATATGACCCGGATACGAACGCTTCCGAACCGTATATGGCGCCTAAGGTAGCTTTTAATCCTGAGGATTATACGACTGAACAAGTATTTTATCCCGGCAAGGACGGAACGAAAATCCCCATGTTCCTGACTTATCAAAAGGGATTGTCGCGCAACGGAAATAATCCGGTACTTCTGTATGGATACGGAGGTTTTAATATCAGCCTGACCCCTTCATTTTCGACCAACCGTTTGGCATTTTTAGAGAATGGAGGCATTTTCGCACAAGCGAATCTGCGCGGAGGGAGCGAATACGGCGAAGAATGGCATCAGGCGGGCATCAAAATGAAAAAACAAAACGTATTTGATGATTTCATCGCGGCAGGCGAATATTTGATTCGGGAAAAATATACCCAATCATCAAAATTAGCCATTCAGGGAGGCTCGAATGGCGGTTTATTGGTCGGGGCGGCAGTCAACCAGCGACCGGACTTGTTTCAGGTTGCCCTACCGGCGGTCGGAGTGATGGATATGCTTCGTTATCATAAATTTACAATCGGTTGGAACTGGGCGAGCGACTACGGCACCAGTGAAGACAGTAAAGAGATGTTTGAGTATCTGTATGCCTATTCACCCCTTCATAATATACGCGACGACCGAACATCCTACCCGGCAATCCTGATCACGACAGCCGACCACGACGACCGTGTTGTACCGGCTCATTCGTTCAAATATGCCGCTACTTTACAGGCTGCAAACACCGGCGGTGCTCCTAAACTGATCCGTATCGAAACAAATGCCGGACACGGCGCAGGCAAACCTGTCAGCAAAGTGTTGGATGAATATACGGATATGTTTGCATTTCTCATGTTCAATCTGGGGATGAAACCTTAATCTTTCGTATCTTTGCACCCGATTTTTAACAACTGTAAAGATAATGAATTTTGTTGAAGAATTAAGATGGAGGGGGATGATCCACGATGTCATGCCCGGAACCGAGGAGCAATTGCTTAAAGAACAGACGTCTGCATATATCGGTTTCGACCCGACGGCCGATTCGTTACATATCGGACATTTGGTCGGGGTGATGATGTTAAAGCATTTCCAGCGTGCCGGACATCGCCCGATCGCACTGGTGGGGGGGGCTACCGGAATGATAGGCGACCCTTCCATGAAATCGGCGGAGCGCAATTTGCTTGATGAAAAGACATTGAGATATTTTCAGGAATGCCTCAAAAGGCAATTATCCAAATTCCTTGATTTTGATTCGGATATGTCCAATCGCGCCATTATGGTGAACAACTATGATTGGACAAAAGATTATACTTTTTTAGACTTTATCCGCGATATCGGGAAGATGATCACCGTCAATTACATGATGGCCAAAGATTCCGTAAAAAAACGTCTGAGCGCCGATTCAAAGACCGGTATGTCGTTTACCGAATTTTCATACCAATTATTACAGGGATTCGATTATTTGTATCTGTACGAAAACGAAGGTTGCTGTTTGCAGATGGGCGGCTCCGACCAATGGGGCAATATCCTCACAGGCACCGAGTTGATACGTCGTAAAACAGGAGGTGAAGCCTTTGCACTGACGTGTCCCTTGATCACCAAAGCCGATGGCGGCAAGTTTGGCAAAACCGAATCGGGCAATGTATGGCTCGATCCCAAACGCACATCGCCTTATAAGTTCTATCAATTCTGGATGAATGTCAGCGACGAAGACGCAGCAAGATACATCAAGATATTCACCATATTAAATAGGGAAGAGATTGAAGAATTGGAAAAAGAACAAATTGCAGCGCCCCACTTACGTCCGATTCAAAAACGGTTAAGCAAAGAAATAACCATCATGGTACATTCGGTCGAAGATTACGAAGCGGCAGTGGAAGCTTCCGGAATACTGTTTGGAAATTCGACATCGGAAGCCCTGAAAAAGTTGGATGAAGATACTTTATTGGCTGTTTTCGAGGGAGTTCCATCATTCGAAATCAAACAGGATGATTTAAAGAACGGAATAAAGTTGATCGACCTGTGTACCGAAAAAACGACCATTTTCCCATCGAAAGGTGAAATGCGCAAGATGGTTCAAAGCGGAGGCGTCAGTCTGAATAAAGAAAGAGTTTCCGAATCCGACATGTTTGTCGGAATGGATAAATTATTGAATGATAAATATTTACTTTTGCAGCGCGGAAAGAAAAATTATTTTCTGTTGATTGTTAGATAATTTCTTTAGCCGGAAAGTATTGTCCATATCAGATTTTTTTTTACCTTTGCCCCCGCTTTTCAAAGAAATTGTTTCAAGGAGAGCGCCGGATTGTCTCATGGTGTAATGGTAGCACAACAGATTTTGGTTCTGTTTGTCTAGGTTCGAATCCTGGTGAGACAACAACAAATGCCCTCATAATATTTCGATTTGTTTCAATAGCGGTATCAGAATTAAGAACGCTACTTAACATTGCAATACCTAATTCGGTAAATGCGAATGGTTTATATTTTATATTTTTGCCTCTGCCCTTGTTCAAGGTCACAAATTGTGATCTTAAAAGTTCGTTCTTCGATACTTCAAACATAAAATCATCATCCTCAAAGCGTTTAATATTACGCCTTACAGCTTGCTTTAAAACCCTTGTTTCTATTCCGTAAATACCGGCTATATCAAAGTCAAGCATAACCCTGTATCCCCTTATCTCATAAATCTTGTCTCGAATAAATTTTAAATCCATATCATTCAATAATTTATAATTCATTTATCCATATTTTCCCATGCTTTTTCATCATTTCGGCATGTGCGTTTTGCTACATACTTAATAATTCCTGTAATGTTCCGACTAACTGATCAATATCTTCGTCGGTGGTATCCCAGGAGGTGACTAAGCGTATTTCGCTTTGGGCTTCGTTCCAGTAGTAGAAGAAATATTTTTCCGACAGTTGACGGGCGACATCTTTGGGGAGGGTGAAAAACAATTGGTTGGTTTCGGGTTTTTGCGTAAATTTTACTTGGGGATATTGTCGTAAGAAATGGACTAATTTGGCGGCTTGCCGGTTGGCATGACTTGCATTTTCCAGCCATAAACCATGGGTCAGATAGGGAATATACTGCGCTGAGAGATAGCGCATTTTAGACGCCAATTGAGCAGATTGTTTTCGGAAATACGGCAGATTTTCAGATAGTTCGGGTCGAAAAGCGATCACCGTTTCCCCTTGCATCATTCCGTTCTTTGTCCCCCCGAAGCTGAGGATATCCACGCCTGCATCGACTGTTAATTGTTTCATGGAGCAATTCAGGTAAGCGCATGCATTCGCTAAACGTGCACCATCAACATGTAGATACAACCCGTAAGCGTGGATCAGGTCGGCGATGGCTTGGATTTCATCGATCGTATACACGGTTCCCAATTCAGTGGTTTGCGACAAGTAGACTGCTTTTGGTTGGGAATGATGGCAAACGCCAAAATGATTCAGGTGAGGCAGAATCAGTTCCGGAGTTAATTTTCCGTCGGGCGTTGGGGCGGCAATCAATGTACAACCTGTCATCCGGGCGGGGCTGCCGCACTCGTCGACGTAGATATGGGCGGTTTGCGTACATATGATGCTGTTGAACGACCGGGTGACCGACTGCAAGGCAATCGCATTGGCGCCGGTTCCGTTAAAAACAAAATAGGGTGATGCGGTTTCACCAAAAACTTCTTTCAATTTTTTGATGGATTCGTTTGTCCAATAATCGTCGCCATAACCCACGGCATGGTCGCTGTTTGCCTTTATGATTGCTTCCATTATCAATGGATGGACGCCTGAATTGTTGTCACTTGCAAAACTTCTCATATCTTCATATATTAAATTGGAAAGCAAAAGTATAAAAAGAAATCGAGCTTAAAAATGGAAATCAGAATTTTTATTCATACTTTTGGCAAAAAATAAAAAAAATCAGGCCGTTTCTAAGTTTCTGAACGGTTCGGATGAAATAAAGATACGATGAATATGAAGATTTTTTATCATTTTTTTGTGTTGATCATGGTTCTGTCTGTCGGTCATGTTTTTTTGGCTTGCCATGCGGAAAAGAAAGTGAAAGTTTTGATTATCACAGGAGGACATGATTATGATGAGGCGCGTTTCGATCAATTGCTGGCGAAATTGCCCATTACATACGACAAGGTCGAACATCCGGATGCATTTGGAATGTTAACACCGGAAAACATCAAGCCCTACCGGACGGTATTGCTTTACGATATGCCGGATCGCATTACCGAAAGCGCCAAAAAAGATTTTATCGCCATGCTCGAAAACGGGACAGGCTTGGTCGTGCTTCACCATGCGGTTTGCAGTTATCCGGATTGGACTGAATACCTGCGGATTGTAGGAGGTAGGTATGCACATACGGAGTGGATGAAAGATACCATACCCCAACCGGCTTCTACTTATAAACATGATGTGGAAATGATGGTAAAGGTTGGTGACCTTGAACATCCGGTCACAGAAGGCATATACGACTTTCAGATTATTGATGAGACGTATGCCCATATGGAAATTCTTCAGACTGTTCATCCGCTGCTGTTTACAGACGAACCAAGCAGTTCGTCGCTGTTGGGTTGGGTGAACAGGTACGGCAATGCCCGCATTTTTACCCTGACGCTTGGGCACGATCATCAGGCTTGGGAAAATCCCTCGTTTATTCAGATTCTTTCGCAGGCATTACGGTGGACAGCAGAAAAGTCGGGACGGTAATGGATCGGATTTTGATAATGATTATACATTGATAATTGGGATGGAGAATAGAATAAACAACCGGTTGACCCTGTTGCGCGACTTTATGCGGAAAAAGAATCTGCAAGCATTTATCGTTCCGTCGACAGATGCCCATATCAGCGAATATATCCCTGAGCATTGGGAGTCAAGGAGATGGATAAGCGGGTTTACCGGTTCGTCGGGAACGGTGGTCGTCGCGCTCGAAAAAGCCGGATTGTGGACGGATTCGCGTTATTTCCTTCAGGCGGCCGACGAACTGAGCGGAAGTGAAATCAAATTGTTCAAAGACCGCTTACCGGAAACAATCAGCATTCCGAACTGGCTCAAACAGGAATTGACAGACAACGACTGTGTCGGGATAGACGGCCATGTATATCCGGCTAAAGAAGCATTGAAGTTGAAAACCGAGTTGGAGGTCGACAAAATCAAACTTGTTTCCGATTACGACCCTTTCGAAGAAATTTGGGATGACCGTCCGCCTTTGCCCCGAAATCCGGTTTCGATCCATCCGGTTGAATTGGCAGGAGAAACCGCCCGGCATAAGATCGAACGTGTATTGGCCGAAGCTGCCAAACATGACACCAATTCCGTATGGATTAGCTCATTGGATACCATTGCCTGGCTTTTTAATATACGGGGAAGCGATGTCCCGTATAATCCGGTTGCAGTTGCACACGCCTATATTTCGCAAAGCGAACATGTCCTTTTTGTAGATAAGGATCAAATCACTGCCGAGGTCGATGCGTATCTCGCCCATGAAGGCGTAAAGGTGATGGATTACCGGATGGCGGATGATTTTCAGGCAACGTTGTGTAACATGTCGGTTTGTTTGGACAGCAGTAAAGTGTCTTACCGTATTTATCAGTTATTGTCGAGTCGCAATTGGGTTGTTGATACGGTTTCGGTAGCCGATCTGCTAAAGAGCATGAAAAGTGAGGTTGAAGCTGAAGGCTTCCGTCAATCCATGATCCGCGACGGAATAGCGCTTACCCAATTTTTGATGTGGCTTGAAAAAGCCGTACCTGAAGGATTGGTTACGGAATATCAGATCGGGCTTAAACTCGAAGAATTGAGGAGCCGGCAGCCAAACTTCGTAAGTGAAAGTTTTCCGACCATTGCCGGATATGCGTCCAATGGGGCGATCAATCACTACCACCCAACACCTGAAAAGAGCAAAAAGATTGAACCTGAAGGGCTTTTGCTGATTGATTCGGGCGGACAATACCTGTATGGCACCACCGATATCACACGAACCGTTGCGGTTGGCGCTTTGACCGATGAGATGAAAAAAGACTATACCCTTGTTTTGAAGGGGATGATCGGCCTTTCATCCGCAGTTTTTCCCGCCGGCACAAGGGGCTCGCAGATTGATGTACTGGCTCGTCAAGCGATGTGGGCATACGGCATTAATTACGGTCATGGAACGGGACATGGAGTAGGCTATTATCTGAACGTACATGAAGGCCCTCACAGCATCCGGCCTGAAGAAAATCCGGTTACGATCAGGCAAGGAATGATTGTCACCAACGAGCCGGGCATCTATCGCGACCATCAATACGGTGTCAGGACGGAAAATATGATGCTCACAACGCTTGCAATGACAACAAGTTACGGTGATTTCTACAACTTCGAAACGCTTACGCTGTGTCCGATAGACACAACGCCTGTCATCATCGAAATGATGACAAATGAAGAGATAACATGGTTGAACGGTTATCATCAGAAGGTGTACGACAAATTGTCGCCTTATCTCTCGGAAGAAGAAAAGGATTGGTTGAAACATCAAACAAAAGCGATATAAAGTATCCATAAATATGCCTTCTCCCCCCTCGTTTCCCAACCCGGGAGAGTAGAAAGAAAAAATCCGGTCAATAAATTAATCATAACAAAATGAACACATTTCGTAAATTCTCCAAAACCTTTTGGGTTGCTAATGTCATCGAATTATTTGAGCGATGGGCGTGGTACGGTTTTTTTATGCTTTTCGCCAATTACCTGACCGGTTCGTCCGACCTGGGTGGCTTGGAGTTTTCGCAAAGCCAGAAAGGATTGATTATGGGTGTCGGCACCGGAATCCTGTACTTTCTCCCCGTAGTGACCGGCGCGATTGCCGATCGCTACGGATATAAAAAAGTGCTTGCCCTTGCATTTATCATTTATTCTTCGGCATTTGCGCTTCTTCCGCAAGTATCCTCCTTTACAGCGGTATTTATCATGTATATTTATTTGGCTTTGGGAGCGGCGCTCTTCAAACCTGTTATTTCGGCGACCATAGCCAAGACAACCACCAAAGAAACATCGTCTATCGGATTTGGGATCTTCTATATGATGGTGAATATCGGCGCTTTTTTCGGCCCGATGGTTACGTTATTGTTTAAAGAGCGATCGGAAATGATTTTCTACATATCGGCAACCATTATTTTAGTGAATTTTTTCCTGTTGTTTTTTTATAAAGAACCCGGACGCGTTTCTGAATCCGAACTCCGGGAAACTAATGAGCAAAGCTCACTTTTACAGGAAATCAGAAAGATATTCCAAAACATGGCCGGTATCTTCAAGGATCCGAAATTTCTGGTCTTCCTGTTGATTGTCGCCGGTTTCTGGACGATGTACCTCCAGTTGTTTTTCACCCTTCCCGTTTTTATTTCACAATGGGTGGATACGAGTGCGATGTTCAGGTTCTTCGAAATGTATGTCCCTTTTATCAGTGCACATTACAGCCCGGAACCCGGTGTGATGGATGCCGAGTTTGTAACCAACCTGGATGCGCTTTATATCATTGCCTTACAGATACTTGTGTCGACTGTGGTGATGCGTTGGAAGCCGCTTCATTCGATGATGACCGGTTTTTTGGTCTGCTCGATCGGCATGTCGCTGACGTTATTTTCTCAAAATGTATTATTTACGATGGTGGCGATCCTGATTTTCGCTTTGGGCGAAATGGCCGGTTCGCCAAAAATAACGGAGTATATCGGAATGATAGCGCCCAAGGACAAAAAAGCGCTTTACATGGGTTATTCGTTTATCCCTGTTTTTCTGGGGAATGTATTTGCCGGTTTTATTTCGGGTTATGTATATCAAGCCATGTCGGACAAGGTTATGATAACAAAAAGTTTCGCTGCCGAAAAAGGATTACAGATTGCCGGCAACCTGTCGACGAATGAGTATTTCAACGAAGTAGCCCGTCAGGTAAACATGTCCGCCCACGAATTGACAAATCATTTATGGAATTTGTATACCCCCTCGAATATGTGGATGGTGATTTTGACAATTGGCGTTACCGCTACGGTTTGTCTTTTTATTTACGACAGGGTGTGTTCGATGAGGAAATCATAGTTTGGATGTTACTTCTTTAAAGCCGTATCGTGACAATGTATGGTTGCGACGTTGAAGTATGATATGTCCGGAAGGTTCGATGTCGTGGATACGCGCTTCAAAACAGCCCGATAGATCCTGATAGGCATGAAATCCGTCGCGACGGTAGAGCGAAGCGATGTATTTTTGATGGATGCTGTCTATCCCCGTATCATTCAATTCGTCGGATAACCGCTTGAAATTCGTGTGCAGTTGATTGTATAGTTCTTCGCGATCGTATATCATTCCCGTAATCATTGCCAGCGAAACCGCATTGGGCGCTTCGTTATTAAATGCTTTCTGATTCAGATTGATTCCGAGTCCAATGACGGAACGCGAAACAATGCCTTCGGATAGGTCGTTTTCAATCAGAATGCCGCATATTTTTTTATGTTGATAGTAAATATCGTTCGGCCACTTAATCGTAAGACCGGATACATACGGGTCTAATGTATATTTGACGCTTAATGAGGCTATTTCCGAGATTGCGAATGATTGGTTGGCAGGAAGATGCGCCGGATAAAAAAGGATGCTGCATAACAGGTTCATTCCGGGTTCCGACTCCCAAGCGTTGCCGGTTTGTCCGCGTCCGCAAGTCTGGTAGTCAGTCCAAAGCATGCTCAAGTCCGGCAGGTCGCGGGTGTTTGCCCATAACCGGAGGGACTGATTGGTCGATTCGGTTTCGGGGAGGTGGAATATAGGTTTTTTTTGATTCATTTTTTTTGATTCGCACAAATTTTCGAATAAACAATCACCTCACCGGTGCGAAAAAAGCATCCTCAAAATGCTTTTCGACCGTATACGAATCTTGATCTTTGACCAGGCAAATCACATCGAAACGAATGGGCATATTGATTTGAAATTTACGAACATACGCATCGGAGGCAGCTACAATATGCCTGATTTTGCGATGATCAACCGAGTCTTCCGGATTGAGCAGATAATTTTTTGAGCGGGTTTTAACCTCGACCACAACGAGTTCCTTCCCATTCGATGCAATGATATCCAATTCATACCTGTGGAATCGCCAGTTTGTATGTTGAATTTGATAGCCGCAAGTCTGCAAGTAGGTGCGAGCCACCTCTTCACCCTTTCTGCCTGTTTCGCCTTTTCTAAAGTTCATCTTCGCCGAAAACTATGAGACCCTGAGGATTTCGGTGATTGCCCGGCGCCAATCTTCGCCGTTTTCGGCATGATAGATTTGAAAACCGAGTTCTTTGGCCGTGGTGATATTGCGTATGCCGTCTTCGATAAATAACGTTTCCGAGGGGTCGATACCACTGTCGCGAATCATCTTTTCGTAAATCAGCCGCCCCGGTTTGGTACATTTCATTTCGTACGAAATATATAGTTTATCGAAATAATGTGTGATGGGATGTGCGGCCTCCGAAAAATCGCTTGTGCGCGCCCAGTCGATCAGGATCGGATTGTTGTTGCTTAACAGATAAACGTTATATTTTTTCCGTAACGCCAGGATGTATTCCAATTTATACCCGGCCGGCTTGGAAATAATACTTTTCCATGCCATAACGACATCTTCCATCGGAATATCCCTGCCCGCATGCGCCGACAATTGCCGGCGGAATGTTTCGGAGTCCATATCTCCGTTTTCGAAAGCTAAAAACAATCCGTGATGGTTGTTTGCATCGATCTGCCTGTCCGCATCACTTACACCGATGGCTTTAAATTGACGGATAGCCCTTTCGCGATGGACGTCGACAACGACGCCACCCATATCAAAAACAATATGTTTAATGATCCCCATTCATTCATCAAATGAATGAATAACCAAGCCTGAACGTAATTTCGGTTCGAACCATGTTGTTTTGGGAGGCATAATATTACCCGAATCGGCAATGTTGATCAATTGTTGCATGGACACCGGGAATAGAGCCAACGCTACCTTCATTTCGCCACTGTCAACCCTTGTTTTCAATTCGCCAAGTCCACGGATTCCGCCCACAAAATCAATCCGTTTGTCGGAACGAAGGTCTTTGATCCCAAGGATTTCGTCCAAAATCAGACGCGACGAGATTGTGACATCCAATACATCGATCACATCAAGGTCGTCGTACGTACCTTCTTTGGCAGTTAGCGCATACCAACAACCGTTCAGATAAAGGGAGAATTCATGCAGTCGGGTGGGTTTGAATATTTCAACCCCTTTTCGATCCACAAGAAAATGGGTCGACAACGCTGCTAAAAATTCATCATCCGTGAGTCCGTTCAAGTCTTTTACTACCCTGTTATAGTCGATGATGGTCAGTTGGCTTGCCGGAAAGCAAACTGCCAGAAAATAATTATACGCTTCATCTCCGGTGTTTGCGGGGTTTTGTTTTGCCTTTTCGTTTCCGACAAGCGCGGCAGCAGCCGAGCGGTGATGTCCGTCGGCTATATACAGTGCGGACATACCGGCAAACAATCCGGTTACACATTGGATATCGGCATCGTCGTTGATGATCCAAAAGGTATGCCGGAAGCCGTCGGATTTTGCCGTGAAATCATATTCGGGCGTTTGCGCAACATATTTGGAAACGATCACATCCAGCTCAGGATGATCTGGATAAGAAAAAAATACCGGTTCGATGTTGGCATTATTTACACGGACATGTTTCATGCGGTCTTCTTCCTTATCCCGGCGCGTCAACTCATGTTTTTTGATTTTTCCGGTCATATAATCGTCGATATGAACGCATACGACCAAACCGTATTGGGTCCGTCCATTCATTGTCTGAGCATAGATATAGTATAGCTCCTTGTCATCCTG
>JAIRJR010000274.1 GCA_031260575.1 Tannerella sp. | reverse complement strand
TTAAACATCAAAGAATTTCAACCGAGCACCTTATTAAGCGTTCCTGCGCTGGCAAAGAATTTCCGTAAAAACATTGAAGCCACCATCCGAAAAAAGGGGAAAATGACTGAAAAACTTTTCAACCATGCCTTGAAAGTTGCATACGCGTATAATAAAGAAGGTTTTAATAAAGGCGGTCATATCGGGAAGAAATTGTTATTGGCTATTTACGACAAAGTATTGTTTTCGAAAGTTCGCCAAGCCATGGGTGGCAAACTACGATTCTTTATCGGTGGCGGCGCCTTGTTGGACATCGAATTGCAAAGATTTTTTTATGCCATCGGCATTCCGATGCTTCAAGGTTACGGTCTTTCGGAAGCGACTCCGATCATTTCAGCCAACAGTTTGCACAAACACAAATTAGGCTCATCGGGCGCTTTGGTTACCAACCTTGAACTCAAAATATGCGATCAGGATGGAAAAGAACTGCCCCTTGGCGTCAGAGGCGAAATTGTGGTCAAAGGCGAAAATGTGATGCTTGGTTATTGGAAAAACCCCGAATCGACCCAACAAACCATTATCGACGGTTGGTTGTATACCGGTGATATGGGCTATATGGACAAAGACGGTTTCCTGTATGTGTTAGGCCGATTCAAAAGCCTGTTAATCAGTAGCGATGGCGAAAAATACAGTCCCGAAGGCATCGAAGAAGGAATCTGTGATAAATCCAAATTTATTGAACAGATGCTGCTCTTTAACAATCAGAGTCCGTATACTGTCGCGTTAATTGTACCCGATAAAGAGCAACTAAAGCGTTATGTAGCTGAAGTAAAGCCGGATGTTTCGTGGGATTCGCAAGAAGCCAAAGAAGCCGCATTACTGAAAATACAGGAAATCATCAACGATTATAAAGGAACCGGAATCTATGCCGGCGAATATCCCGAACGTTGGTTGCCGACTGCTATCGCCATACTTCCCGAAGCATTTACCGAACAAAATCAACTGCTTAACTCATCCATGAAGATGGTTCGCGGCAAAATCGAAGAACGATATAAAGACCGTTTAGCCCATTTATATACAGCCGAAGGGAAAAATATCATCAATGATCTGAATATAAAGGCCATATAGTTCTATTTTTCAAAAACAAATCGCAACATTAATCGAGCGGCCTTACCACCATAACTCCGGTAGTTGTCTTGATGCCTTTTACATATTCAAAGAGCGATTTAGGTTCAATCATGACCTTTTTCGCTGTGGAGGAAGCGTGGATAAATCCAAGTTTATCTCCCTGCCAATAGATAAAACCGATATGCGAAACATCCAAGCCTTCAATTTGCGTTACAAAACAAACGATATCACCATTCTTCATACCGGCACGACAGACTTCGATTTGCGCTTCGGGAATGATCGCATAGACGGAACGCGCCGAAATTTCTTTTTCTTTTTTTGCTATAACAGGAATGAAGTCGGGGTTTATTTTAATCTGCTTGTAGCTGTCGGGATGAGTAGACATAAAGTTGAGGTTCAAGCGATACGGCTGTCCGCCGATAGCTTTTGTCTCGTCTCTGACAAGGTTCTTTCGGCTGTTCTCGTATATCCAATCGGTAAAATAATGCAACCGGTCGGTGTAATCGTTGATTGTCTTTTGTCTATAGCGAAGTTGTTGGAGTTCGGCACAAAATGTTTCGAAAGAAGGCGTTTCTCCTTTTATTGTGCGCACCAGAGCAATCACGCTCTCTACCAGTGTCGTACAATCCAATTCGCGTAAGTTGACCACCAATTGCTCCGGTTCTTTCTCCAATGTCGAAGCGACATAGGGTGTTTCCATAAAAAAACGGGTTGTTTCGATGATTAATTCACCAATCGGCAGGCGTTTATGACCTTCCATCGCTCGAATGTAGCGGTCGTAAATTTGCCGGTCTGCTGTCGTGTATTCAATCCGGCTGCCGGAAAGTGTTTGAGCAAATACGATTCCGGTTTGACCGGATATATTCAACAAAAACAACAAAAACATCAATCGCCGCATGTATGTATTTTTTATTTTTTTTCTTCCAATAAATCCTGTAACTTCATCATTTCGTCCCTATATTGAGCGGCTTCCAGAAAATCCAACTTTTTGGCAGCTTCCTTCATCATTTTTTTGGTGCGTTCGATCGCTTTTTCCAATTGCGGGCGACTCATAAATTGGATGACAGGATCGGCAACGATGCTTTTCGCCGTTTCAAGATAAGCATACTTTTCAGCCGGTTCAGGTTGTTTTTCGCCCAACAAAGACAGGGTATTTTTGACAATCTGTTGCGGAGTAATCCCATGTTTTTCGTTATATATTAATTGTTTGTCGCGCCGTCTGTTCGTTTCTTCGATCGTCAGGCGCATGCTTTCTGTCATCTTATCGGCATAAAAGATTACTTTCCCATTCACATTACGCGCTGCACGCCCGGCTGTCTGGGTCAGCGAACGGTGCGAACGAAGAAAACCTTCTTTATCAGCATCCAATATCACAACTAATGATACTTCAGGCAAATCCAATCCCTCGCGCAACAAATTTACTCCGACTAATACATCATATATTCCCTTCCGAAGATCATCCATAATCTTCACACGTTCAAGTGTATCCACATCACTATGGATATAATTGCACCGCACATCCATCCTTTCTAAGTAAGCAGCCAATTCTTCGGCCATCCGTTTGGTCAGCGTAGTAACCAAAACCCGTTCATCGACCGCTGTACGTTGTGCGAGTTCTTCCATCAGGTCGTCGATCTGATTCAAACTTGGACGTACATCAATTTGCGGATCCAATAAACCTGTTGGACGAATCACCTGATCAACCACCACTCCCCCACTCTTTTCCAATTCAAAGTCAGCAGGCGTTGCACTTAGATAAATTACACAAGGCGTTAAAGATTCGAATTCATCGAATGTGATCGGGCGATTATCCTTTGCAGCCGGCAGACGAAAACCATACTCAACTAAGGTCTCTTTTCGTGAACGATCCCCTCCATACATTGCACGTATCTGTGGAACAGTCACATGGCTCTCGTCTACCACCAACAAGAAATCTTTCGGGAAATAGTCAAGCAGACAGTAGGGACGCTCACCGGCTTGCCGTCCGTCGAAATAACGCGAATAATTTTCGATCCCCGAACAATGCCCCAATTCTTTAATCATCTCTACATCAAACAAAACACGCTCTTCTAAACGTTTAGCCTCATACGCTTTGTCTATGCTTTTCAGAAATGCGACATGAACGTCCAAGTCCGATTGAATCTGCTGAACAGCAGTATGAACGCGATCTTGAGTGGTAACAAAAAGGTTAGTCGGATATATATTTAAATGTTGTTGTTCGTCGTATTCTACACCGCTTAGCGGATTAAAAGAAGCGATCCGGTCGATCTCATCACCCCAGAATTCAATCCGGTAGGCCAATCCGTCGTAACCTTCGATTGATGGAAAAATATCGACTGTGTCGCCATTCACGCGGAAACTGCCGCTTTGAAAATCCGCTTTGTTATTCACATACAGCGAATCGACAAATAATCGCAGCATTTGATCGCGGTTAATCTTCATTCCCCTCTCCAAATAGATGATCTTTTCGGCAAAAGCGCTTGGATCGGCCATGCCGTACAGGCATGACACCGACGAAATTACAATCACATCGCGACGGCCGGACAACAACGAAGCAGTAGCCCGCAAACGCAGTTTATCCAATTCATCGTTGATATCAATGTCTTTTTCGATATAGGTGTCTGTGACAGGCAGATAGGCTTCAGGCTGGTAATAATCGTAGTAAGAAACAAAATATTCGACTGCGCTTTGTGGAAAAAAACCTTTAAACTCACTGTATAATTGAGCCGCCAATGTTTTATTGTGACTTAAAACAAGCGTCGGTTTTTGGATTTTCTCAATTACATTGGCAATGGTAAAGGTTTTTCCCGAACCGGTCACACCCAATAAAGTCTGATAGGGAATCCCTTCAAGAATCCCATCAACAAGCGCCTTGATCGCTTCCGGCTGATCGCCGGTAGGCTTAAAAGGCGAAACCAATTGAAAACTCATTACATCAGCGATTTCTTTACCGGCATAACGATCCACAAAATGAAGTAAGCTATTACGCCTGAAAATACGGTGAATACGCTTAGTAAGATATATCCGATACGAACCAATGTCGGGTCGAGATCAAAATATTCCGCAATCCCTCCACATATCCCACCAATCATCTTATCCTTTGTTGAACGGTACAATCTTTTCTGCTCTTCCATTGTCTTTTTATTATTGTTTTGCTATAAGAAAAGACAAAGATAAAAATAATAATCGAAATACCATCAAAAAATAATTTTACAATTTTCATGATTTTTTTTTGCAAAAGAATCAATTTATTTTGTAATTTTGTAACGTAAACATCAATAGTGATTTTGTATTAATAATTAAAAGAATTCTTATGAAAACCAAATGTTTAATCTTTTTACTTTTTTTGTGTACAACGACTGTTTTTGCCCAAAACAGGTATTTTGTAAATCAGACCACGGGGAACGACTCCAATGACGGCAAGTCGTGGTCTAAAGCATTTGTAACGCTACAAAGGGCATTAGACGAAGTAAGTACAGGCGACGAGATATGGGTAGCTACAGGAATTTACTTGCCCTCAAAAACAATCGCCGAGGTAGATGAGGAGGGCAATCCGCTAAGTGAACGGTATGCAACTTTCCTGATTCCGAATGGCGTTAAGCTTTTTGGCGGGTTTCCTGTGCAGGCAAATAATAATACGGGAATGAATGGTCGCAATTGGGAGATTCATCGAACCATTTTAAGCGGTGATTTGAATCAAGATGACGGCGATGATTTTACCAATATGGAAGATAATACATACCGTGTAGTTTTGCTGTATAATACAGACGAATCTACATTAATTGACGGCTTTACGATTACCGCAGGAAATGCGGATTACCCGGTTCTCCCCGGTATGTTGCAAGGGAGTGGTATCTGTGCTATTTCGAACGGTCCTGTTTCCAACCCCGCATTGAAAAATCTCATCATCGAAGGAAATGTTTCGAGAGGTGGAGGTGCGGGATTCAGCAATTATACAACCCAAGCTGCCTGCCCCATGATTTCGAATACGATCTTCAGAAACAACAAATCAGGTGAATATGGTGGTGGATTCGCAAATTATGGCACAAAAAAATCATCTCCGATACTTGAAAATGTGATTATCAGCGGCAATCAAGCCTTTAATGGCGGGGGCATGTACTGTTTGTCAGAATCGACAGAAACTTCGCCTGTATTTTTCAATGTCTTAGTACATGGAAACTTAGCTGAAAATCGAGCCGGAGGTATATACCTACACTCCTATCAAGGCAATGTCAAACCCATGATAACGAACACCACCATCAGTGGAAATAAAGCAGGCGCCCGCGGGATTGGCAACGGCGGTGGTCTTTATTGCATTGCTGACGTAGCCATTTCCTCTCCTGAAATCCGAAATACCGTCATCTGGGACAATAAAGCCATCGAATATAATGATTTTCATAATATTGGAGCGCAGGGAAGCAATCCGGATATTCAATTTAGTTTGATTTCCGATAGGGTAGCCTTTCCCCAATACAGGCTTTACTACCCATTTATTGATGCCATCAACCCCGACCTTGCCCCTACGACGGCAGGTAATTACCAGCCTCGACCTAAAGAAGTTTTGATCATCAACAAAGGCAGCAATACTTTTGTGCCGGCAACGATGACTGCCGATTTAGCCGGAAAACCACGTATATTCGACCAAACCGTTGACATCGGCGCTTTCGAATGTCAAGAGAAATCAACTACAGGGATTTTGGAGACAAATGTCGAAAAAAATATTTGGGCTGAAGGTGGGAATTTGTATGTCCGTATTGTCCGGCCTGCCACCGTTCGGATATTTTCTGTCGATGGAATCTTAGTACAGCAAGTCAACCTACCAGCGGGAACAAAAGCCATATCCTTACCTGCAGGATTGTATTTTGTTTCGCTAAATAACGAAACCGCAACGAAAGTGTATATTTTGAAATAATGTTGATCAATTGAGCATTAGATTTTCAAGCCATGTAAAGAATGATTGAAGTGTGCAAAATTAGTCAACTAAATGGTTTTTTTGTAAAAAAATATTTATCTTTACGCGCTAATATAGCATAAATCAATTGTTCAACAATAACAAAACATATTAATTATGAAAAAGATACAAATATATCTTATCTTTTCCCTATCCGTTTCCCTATCCCTGTTTTCTCAAGATTTGCGCGACCGGATCGGTGTATGTACTTCCATCAACAATGCTGCGATAATCAAACAGGCCGGGTGTACTTATGTGGAAATCGGAATCAATAATTTTCTGATGCCGGAAAAAGATGATACAGCTTTTGCAGCCAATCTGAAAAGCGCTTCCGAATCGGTTCTACCCGCCCTTGCAGCGAACAGTTTTTTCCCCGGCGACCTTAAGTTAGTTGGTCCCGATGCCGATCCGGAACGGGCAATCCGTTTTGCAGAAATAGCCATGCAACGCGCCAAACAAATTGGCACCAAAACTTTTGTTCTCGGTAGCGGAGGCGCGCGTCGAATTCCTGACGGTTTTGATAGCGAAAAAGCGACCGGACAGTTTATTGATTTATGCAAACAAATTGCGTTGTTGGGTGCCAAATATGATGTTGTTGTCGTGATTGAACCGCTTCGTAAGCAAGAAACCAATTTTATCAATACCGTTCGACAAGGTACAGCTATTGCCCGTGCGGTAAACCACCCGAATCTGTGTGTATTGGCTGATTTTTATCACATGTTGTGCGAAGATGAAGATGCACAAGCCATAGTTGAGGCAGGTAACTTATTACATCATTGCCATATAGCAGAAAAAGCCGAACGCACTGCGCCGGGTGTAAAAGGCGACGACTTCACCTCTTATTTTAAGGCATTACAAGATATCAACTACCAAGGACGCATTTCAATCGAATGCGGATGGAAAAATTTCAATGAAGAAGTGGCTCCTGCAGTAGCGGAGATGAAAAGGCAGATTAGTTCAATGATAAATTGAAATTTTAAAAAAAAAGTAAAGATTATTTAACTTATTAAATTGAAAAAGATATGAATACATCGTTTAGATTCGCAGTTTTTTCCATACTATTGCTTTGTGCTTGTAGCTCGAACAACGGTTGGGAAAAATTATTTAACGGGAAAGATTTAACCGGATTCAAACAACTCAATGGCCAAGCGCCTTACCATGTAGAAGCCGGCATGCTGATCGGTACATCCGTATCAGGACAACCCAACAGTTTTATGGCAACAGAAAAGGATTACAGTGATTTTATCCTCGAATTTGAAGTTCTTTGTGATGACGGCTTAAATTCAGGTGTCCAGTTTCGTAGCCTGAGCCTGCCCGACTATCAAAATGGGCGTGTACATGGCTATCAGTGTGAAATCGACCCTTCCGACCGGGCATGGAGCGGCGGTATATACGACGAAGCGCGGCGCGGCTGGTTGGTTACGCTACTCGATAATGAAATAGGGCGTAAAGCGTACAAAAATAATGACTGGAATCTCTACCGTATCGAAGCAGTGGGAGATAATATCCGGGTCTGGCTGAACGGCGTAAACACAGCTAACCTATATGATAATGAAACATCCACAGGTTTTATCGCATTTCAGGTACATGGTATTGGCAATCAGACGGAACTGGAAGGAAAAGAAATCAAATGGAAAAACATCCGGATTATGACCACCAATCTTGAAGCCAACCTGATGCAGGCATCATTAGCTCAAGAAGTGAATATGGTGCCGAACTTCCTGTCAGATCTTGAGAAAGCGTCCGGATGGAAATTATTATTCGACGGTAAAACCACAAATGGGTGGCGCGGCGCTCACAAAGACGCCTTTCCGGCATTCGGTTGGAAAGTGGAAGACGGACAGATCATTGTATTGAAGTCCGGAGGCGGTGAGTCGACCAACGGAGGCGATATTGTAACGACAGAAGAGTATTCCGCCTTCGAATTATCCGTCGAATTTAAAATTACTACAGGAGCCAACAGCGGTATCAAATACTTTGTAACGGAAGCCGAAAAAGCAAGCGGCTCAGCTTTCGGGCTTGAATACCAGATTTTAGACGACAAAGGACATCCCGATGCCAATCAATATACTACTTTTCCGGGAAGCCGCACATTGTCCAGTCTGTACGATTTGATGCCTGCCCAAAACAAACGTTTCAACGGCATAGGCAACTGGAACCGCGCCGTATTGAAAGTTTTTCCGAACAATCATGTTGAACACTGGCTAAACGGATTCAAAACACTGGAATACGAACGCGGTTCGGAGGCTTACCGGGCGTTGGTGAAAGGCAGCAAATATGCTATCCCTGTCTATAACGAACACGGACGCTTCGGCGAAGCCCCCAAAGGTCGGATTCTATTGCAGGATCATGGCGATGAAGTGGCTTTCCGCAGTATCAAAATCAGAGAGTTGAGATAAACTCAGACATCATCTTTCCGGTACTTCACGAAAAATATAAATGCCGATCTTTTTTTTACACGTATTTTGTATACACTTTTTTAATAAGTTCTCATAATATGTAGCCAAAATACGTGACACCATTTGTCGAGTTAAAAGAATGTAAACAAATAATTTATGTACTTTTTTACGAGTCAGAACCAAAAGCAGGACACTTGCGCATATTTAAGAGTTACCTGCAAGCGGTGGACAGTGCAGTGGGACAATGAAATAGAAAATTGAACGTTAGAGTAGAGAATAGATAAAATTTTTAAAATCAGTAAAATATGAAAAAGTTAAGTTTAATTGGATTAATTTTGCTCTTATTGAGAGGGCTTGTCGGTTGCGACAAAGAAGGTCAAGTAACAGACAGTGGGAAACTTTGTTCGTATCTCAATATTGAGAATATTAACAAAACAATACCTGTCATTAATGACTATTTGGCGAGTTTGAAAAGTAATTTGAATGACGAGCAAAAATTACAATCGCTAACAGATTGGTTGAAATCAAGTCCTTGTGTTATTGATGCAACTATTTTATGTATGTCGTGTATTTACACACTTCCAGCACAAAGCGAAATCAGTTTTTCGTTTAAAGAGGGTGG
>JAIRJR010000251.1 GCA_031260575.1 Tannerella sp. | reverse complement strand
ATTCTGTTTAAAAGTTAAATATAAACCATCAGGTAATTGGTCGTTCTTACCACCGGCGACGAACCGGCATTGGTTCGAATCAAGGGAAAGATCAAACCTTCGGATGTCGAGAAAGTAATTAAGAGTAATCAAATAAAATGAGTTCATATATAAACAAACAATTAAACATATAAAGCGATGAAAACGAGACATTTATTATTTTGCCTTTGCCTTTTTTGTACAAATATTGGATTTGCACAGAATAAAGTATTTGAAAAATATGCTGATATGGAAAATGTCACTTCAGTATATATCTCGAAAGCGATGTTTCAAATGATGCCCATTATTGAACAAGTCGGCGTTAACTTAGTGAATATGAAAGGAAAAATTGAATCTCTTCAACTTGTTTCGACCGAAAAAAAGGAAATGATAGCCCAGATGAAGAAAGAATTTTCGCAGTTAGTCACCACCCAACATGAAGAGTTGATGCGTGTAAAAGATGATAGCACACGCGTAAATTTCTATTCCAACATGAAAGGCAACCAGATCAAAGATTTGCTTATGCTTGTTGAAAGTAACACAAATTATACGGCAATCATGATTGTCGGTAACTTTACTCTAAACGATATTCAGGAGATCGCCGGACAGTATTGATATTAAAAAATTGCAATGAATCAATTCATCGGAAGACTTCAAAAACAGATTTAAAGCAATGATACAAGTAAGCAGAAAATCACTATAATTACTATTATGTTAAATAGCCAGTCCATCAATTATCTCCCACTATAAACCAACCGTGGTTTGATGATAGATCGTCAAAAGCTAAAAGTGATGCTTTCGTTGATCATAAAATCAAAAAGCGGTATTTTCAGAAGAAAATACCGCTTTTTGATTTATACAACATATGTTATTGTGGGCCGAGATTCATTTTAGCTTCCATTTCTTCGTATTGTTTAGTCATTTCCGGAAGCAATTGGTAATAAATTCCCCTTAGTGCCATCATGCAATCAAAGCTTTTGGGATCTAATTGGTGTGCTTTTTCAAAAAACGGTAACGCTTGTTTGAAAAATGCTTTTGCAACATTCTTTTCAGCTTCATATGCGGCGGCATCTGTCAAAGCATTGGCATCATTAATTTTTCCAATTCCCTGATTGTAATATACACGCCCAAGGTTTGAAAGCGCAATCGGGCTATCAGGTGATAAATCCAATGCTTTTTTGAAATATTCTTCTGCTTTTTTATTATCTTTATAGCCTGTTTCATATACACTTCCCAGTGCTTGAAAGAGTTCCGGGCTCTTCGCATCCTTTGAGATTGCTGTATTCAGCAACTCAATTGCCTTTTCATTTCTGTCGCTATAGATATACAAATTGATTAAATTCAATAAATACATACTTGAATCAGGGAATATTTTATAGCCTTCTTCTAATGTTTTTTCCATATTTACAGAGTCTTTAATTTGATCATATTCAACTATAAGTTGTTGATAAACATCGCTTTGTCTGAATGGAAAATCTTTTGCACGTGTTAAAACTTTAATGGCTAATTCCGGGTTTTGCATTTGACATGCAGCGATGGCAGAGTAGAATTGAATCATCATATAGGTTGAGTCTTTTGCAGCTGTTTTTTCGCCTGCAAAAAATGGAAGGTTGGCTATCTCCAAATACTTTTCAAAAAAGTTATGCGCTTTTGAATAATCTTTTTCATCAAAATAGTAACCGCCTCCATTCAAGAAATAGATGTGGTTTGCGCTTAAAATTCCTTTGATATTTTTAGTATATTTCGGAGCTACTTTCCCTTTTGCATTTGGGCGCTGATCCAATTCATTTGCTTTCAGGAAAAATGGTACTGCATTCATTAATGCTTCATACATAACAGGCTCATTAGGTTGTTGTCCTAATATTTGTTTTGTATTTTCACGGTTAAATTGGGCATCCTCTACCTGTCCTGCAATAAACCAAGTTTTGGGATCGTCTTTTGTCTCCGCATTTGTCATTGCTCCTTTGATTAAATTTCTGGCTTCACCAAGATTCGATTTTTGATCTTTAGCCGCTCGCTCTGCACCGGTTACTGCTGCCTTTTGCGCAATTGCAGCAGTTGTTGCTAAACATAAACCAATAATTAAAAATACATGTTTCATTTTAATTCAATTTAGATGTTAATAATATTATTTTTTATATTTTATTCACAATGTTATCTTCTTCCAATTCAGACATTACTTTACAAACCGATGCAATTTCATCGTTGCGTTTGCCCAGATTAATCAGGCGAACACCTTGTGTGGCGCGCCCAATGACAGATATATCCGATACTTTCATCCGTATCGTAATACCTGATTTATTGATAATCATCAAGTCGTTATCTTCAGTTACATTCTTGATTCCGACCAATTTGCCTGTTTTCTCGGTTACATTTAAGGTTTTTACTCCCTTTCCTCTACGGTTTGTTATGCGGTAATCATCAATTTTTGAGCGCTTTCCGTATCCTTGTTCCGATACGACCAAGATCATTTCTTTTTCAGGGTTTTTGATACAAACCATACCGACAACCTCATCATCCCCTCCATCCAAAGTCATTGTGCGTACACCTGCTGTTGTTCGACCCATTACACGGACTTTACTTTCGTGAAATCGAATCGCCCGACCATTGCGGTTGGCTATCAATACTTCATTGTTGCCATTGGTCAGACGTACCTGTATCAAACCATCGTCATCGTTTAGGATGATGGCATTCACTCCATTTTGGCGTGGACGCGAATAGGCTTCAAGTAAAGTCTTCTTAATGAATCCCTTCTTTGTACAGAACAATAAATAATGGGAATTGATAAATTCAATGTCGTTGGTTAAATTTTTGATACGGATAAAAGCATTGACACTGTCGTCGGCATCAATATTCAGGAAGTTTTGAATAGCCCGGCCTTTTGTGTTTTTAGCGCCTTCGGGAATTTCAAAGACTTTTTTCCAGAAACAACGGCCTTTAGCCGTGAAAAATAATATGGTAGCGTGCATGGATGCCGGATAGATATATTCGACAAAGTCTTCTTCGCGGGTTTCGGATCCTTTAGCCCCTACTCCGCCACGCGCTTGAGCGCGAAATTCACTTAATGGAGTCCGCTTGATATATCCCATGTGTGAAATCGTAATAATCATCTCATCGTCAGCGTAGAAATCTTCCGGATTGAGTTCTTCGGAGGCAAAGATAATATCTGTTTTCCGGTCATCACCATATTTACGTCTGATTTCAAGCAATTCATCCTTGATTAGCTGCATCAAAATCTCTTCATTATCAAGGATTTCTTTTAAACGGGCAATTAAACGTTCGATTTCTTCATATTCGGCCCGCAATTTTTCCTGTTCCAATCCCGTCAATTGACGGAGGCGCATTTCAACAATCGCTCTTGCCTGAATTTCTGTAAATGAGAAACGTTCAATCAACCGGTTGATCGCTTCGTTCGGGTTGCTTGACGATTTGATGATCGCAATGACTTCGTCAATATTATCGGAAGCAATAATTAAGCCTTCGAGAATATGCGCCCTTTCTTCTGCTTTTTTCAGTTCGAACCGGGTGCGCCGTGTGACAACATCTTTGCGGTGCTCTACGAATAATTTAATTAAGTCTTTAAGATTTAATAATTTAGGCCTTCCGTTTACCAATGCGATGTTATTTACGCTAAAGGATGATTGCAGGGCAGTCAATTTATACAATTTATTTAAAACGACATTCGCATTGGCATCACGTTTGACATCGACTACAATCCGCATTCCACTACGGTCGGACTCATCGTTCACATTCGAAACACCCTCAATCCTTTTATCATTCACCAAATCAGCGATATGCTTTATTAATTCCGCTTTATTAACCATGTAGGGTATTTCGGAAATGATGATTTTATCAAGCGTACTGTCTGTTTCGATTTCAGCTTTTCCTCGCAATACGATACGTCCCCTACCCGACTCAAACGCTTCTTTTACACCTTCATAGCCGTATATTGTGGCTCCGGTCGGAAAATCAGGGGCTTTGATATACTGAAGCATTTCGTTAACGTCGATTTCTCCTTTTGCATTGATAAAAGCGATACATGTGTCAATGACTTCTCTTAAATTATGGGGTGGCATATTGGTAGCCATACCTACGGCAATACCTGATGCTCCGTTAATTAGCAAATTTGGAATCCGAGTAGGCATTACAGTGGGTTCTTTCAGGGTATCGTCGAAATTAAACTGAAAGTCGACCGTATCTTTATCGATATCCGCAAGCATTTCTTCAGCAATTTTACTCAACCGGGCTTCAGTATAACGCATTGCTGCCGGACTGTCGCCATCGACCGAGCCAAAATTACCTTGTCCGTCGACAAGCGGGTAACGCAACGACCATACTTGCGCCATTCGAACCATAGCGCCGTATACGGAAGAATCACCATGGGGATGATACTTACCTAAAACCTCTCCAACTATTCTGGCAGATTTTTTATAAGGTTTGTCGGATGTATTACCCAATTCATTCATACCATATAATACACGTCGATGAACCGGTTTAAACCCATCTCTTACATCCGGAAGCGCTCGCGAAACGATGACCGACATCGAATAATCAATGTAAGCCGATTTCATCACGTCTTCAATATTAACCTCAATAATTCTATCTTGTTCAATCATTTTTTTATCAATAACAATACCCAATCTTTCGAAAAAACATGCTAAAGTACTGCTTTTTCCATTTACGACAAAATATTTTTGCTAAAAAAACGCAAACTAACAATTTATAACAATTTTTAATCAATGTATAGATATGAAGGGTAGCGAACGTAATTTACTTAAAAATTTGGTTATTAGTGATATAAATTTTTTTTTGCGTTTTTCTAATAAACTTTCTGCGAATCTTTCGTTATTCAACAAAGAAACTTGTATTTTTGCATTATTTTGTCAAAAAAGTGTAAATGTTATGAAAACGTTATTTTACAAGTGTATCTTGCTTTGCAGTCTTACAGGACTATTAATTTGTTGCAATACAGGGACAAAAATGGATTTGGACAACAAAATTCAGTTTGACTCCATTTCTGTTGAGAAAACATATCATTTTTTCGAAGTCGATACGAATCCCAAATGTTCGTTGCAAGTAAATTTTATCTATCCGGTAGATTATACCAATCATGAATTACTAAACCTGATTCAGCAGCATTTTATTTCCTGCTTTTTTGGGGATGCTTACGTAAACCTTCCACCCGGAGAGGCAGTAGAAAAGTATGCCGGCGATTTTATCAACGAATTTAAAGAAGAAGAAAAAAATTTTAAGATCGATGTTGAAAATCATGGCTTCGAAATGGATGAAACATGGTACGTCAAGGAACAGTCGACAAGCGGTAAAATCGTATATAATCGCAATGATTTATTGAGTTTTGTCGTTTTTAAAGAGTTTTATTTCGGAGGCGCTCATGGCGGGCATCAATATAATAACTGTGTAATTGACTTAAAAACAGGCCGTAAAATCACTGAAGATGAGATTTTCATCAATGACTATCAAGATGACTTGGCCAAAATTATCGTAGACGCGATAGCATCATCTAATAATGTGGAAATAACCGAATTGGAAGATATCGGCTTTTTCAACGTGAATGAAATCTATCCCAACAAAAACTTTTTTGTCGATGAAACAGGAATCACCTTTACATACAACGAATACGATATAGCCGCTTATGTAGTTGGCGCTGTGTCGGTTCAGATTGAGTATGCAAAGATTTTGCATCTCATGCGCAGAGACAGTCCGATTTCGGAAATTGCTTTTCGTTAATATGGAAATGATTCGTCGCCATTTTCCGGAATTAAGTGAGCTGCAAATACAACAATTTGCCGCACTTAATGATCTGTATCGGGATTGGAACGCAAAAATAAATGTGATCTCACGTAAAGATATTGATAATCTTTATGAACACCACGTTTTACATTCTTTGGGAATTGCGAAATATGTGCGTTTTAAACCGGAAACCACCGTTTTAGATATCGGAACCGGCGGAGGTTTTCCCGGTATTCCCCTGGCCATTTTATTTCCCGAATCCTCATTTCTGTTAATCGACAGCATAGGGAAAAAAATTAAAGTGACTCAAGCCATTATAGATTCCATAGGGTTGATAAATGCAAAAACAAATCAATGTCGCATAGAAGAAGAACCGGCAACATTCGATTTCGTTGTCTGTCGTGCCGTCAAACCATTATCCGAATTGGTTCATTTAATCCGTAAAAATGTCAAAAAAGAACAAATCAATGCAATCCCCAACGGTTTATTATGTTTAAAAGGTGGCGAACTGCAAAAAGAAACCGCACCCTTTTCAAGACTACTAATCACCATTGAGTTATCGAATTATTTTCATGAACCCTATTTTAAAACTAAAAAACTGATTTACTTACCTTTATGATTACCGTAAAAACTTTTGTATTTAATTTATTCGCTGAAAATACGTATCTGTTATATGACGAAACCAAAGAAGCCGTATTGATTGATTGTGGGTGTATGTATGCTACCGAGGAAAAGATACTTGCCGATTTTATTGCACACAACAAGATAACAATCAAACGATTACTGTGTACTCATCTCCATTTTGACCATATTTTGGGAAATCATTTTATATATCAGAATTACGGAATAAATCCCGAAGCCCATTGCAAAGACGTCAAATTGTTGCCTTCTGTCAAAGACCAATTTAAATCCATGAACATTCTACTGCCGATTCAATTTGTGGATATCAATGATTATTTGGTTGGAAACGATGTGATTCAATTTGGCGACTCAGAATTGGTAACCATGCTTGTTCCCGGACATTCACCCGGCAGTCTGACGTTTTATAGTCGAAAAGACGGATTGATCGTTGTCGGGGATGCTTTGTTTAAAGGCAGTATCGGGCGTACAGACCTTTGGGGAGGAAACCATGATATTCTTGTCGCTGCCATCAAAGATAAAATATTACATTTACCCGATGAAACCATCGTGTATCCGGGACATGGCCCTTCCACAACTGTGATAGAAGAAAAATTACACAATCCCTTTATATAAAATAAATATATGGATACCAATAACTTTGCCAATCGCCATATTGGCGTTACATCCGAAGATATTACCTTGATGTTAAAAACAATCGGTGTCACTTCCATCAATGAATTGATTGAACAGACGATCCCACCGGATATCCGTCTGGGAAAACCGCTCGAACTACCCGAAGCTATGACCGAGCGAGAATTTGCCGAACACATTGCTGAAATAGCATCCAAAAACCAATTATTTACTTCTTATATCGGTATGGGTTGGTATGATACCGTTTGTCCCGCTCCCATTTTACGAAATGTTTTTGAAAATCCGGCGTGGTATACATCTTATACCCCTTATCAGGCAGAAGTATCTCAAGGACGTTTGGAAGCGTTATTTAATTTTCAAACAATGATTTGCGAACTTACCGGGATGCCTTTGGCAAACTGTTCGCTTTTGGACGAAGCGACAGCCGCCGCCGAAGCGGCAACCATGTTGTTTGCCACCCGCAGCCGAGATCAAATCAAAGTGGCAGCCAATGTCCTTTTTGTAGACGAATCGGTTTATGAATCTACGCTTGCCGTAGTCCGAACCCGTATGATTCCGCAAGGAATCGAAATCATCACAGGAAATTACAAAGAGTTTCAATGTACTGAAAAAATATTTGGAGCGATTATTCAATATCCGGATAGCAATGGTTCTGTAAATGATTATATTTCATTCGTTTCGCAAGCAAATGCCAATGGAACGCGCATAGCAGTTGCTGCCGATTTATTAAGCCTTTCCTTGTTGACACCCCCGGGAGAATGGGGCGCTGATATTGTGTTTGGAAGCAGTCAACGTTTCGGAATACCCATGTTTTTTGGAGGGCCTTCAGCTGCGTATTTCGCTACCAAAGAGGAATATAAACGCAACATTCCCGGACGGATTATCGGTCTTTCTTTGGATGCTTACGGACATCCGGCATACCGGTTGGCGCTTCAAACACGCGAACAACACATCAAGCGCGAAAAAGCAACGTCCAATATCTGTACGGCACAGGCTTTATTAGCCACAATGGCAGGATTCTACGCCGTTTATCACGGTGCAGAAGGTTTACGTGACATTGCCCTGCGTATTCATGCTTCTACCGGGTTTTTAACCGACGAACTTCGGAAGTTTGGTTATAAACAGGTTAATAACAATTATTTTGATACAATCAAAATCGAATTACCTGCGAATGTATCACATGCCGCTCTGCGCGAGATTGCGCTGGAATGTAATGTAAATCTTCGCTATTTTAAAGATGGACAGGTTGGTATCAGTCTCGACGAAACCACACAAATTACAGATATCGGTATATTACTCTATATCTTTTCTGTTGCTGCCGGAATTGATTATATGCCGGAAGAAGCAATTCCAATGCAGATCTATTTAAACGAACAATTCATTCGTACATCTGATTTTCTGCAACAGGATTTGTTTAAAAAATACCAAACGGAAACGGAATTAATGCGCTACATCAAACGCTTGGAACGCAGAGACATCTCATTGGCTCATTCCATGATTTCATTGGGATCGTGTACGATGAAATTGAATGCTGCTTCGGAAATGTTTCCGTTGAGTAATCCGGCATTTCAACATATCCATCCTTATGCGCCCGAAGAACAAACAGAAGGATATAAAGAACTGATT
>JAIRJR010000209.1 GCA_031260575.1 Tannerella sp. | reverse complement strand
ATTGGAGGATGTGCTCTATATGCCGCAATCTCTTCTTTTGACAGATAATCGTCCAAAATATCATTGGGAAGAATAATCGGATTTTCTTTTTGAATTGTAATATTTTTAAATCCGGCCTGTTCAATAAAACCCAAATAATCGTTTTTCTGACTTGCTCCCGCCACGCAACCTGCGTACATCTCAGCGGCTGATTGTAATCCTGAGGGTAATTCGCCCACAAGCACAATATCGGAAATGCTGAAATGTCCCTCGATTTTCAACACTCTGTAAATTTCCTTGAATATGGCTTGTTTGTTCGGTACAAGATTAAGTACGCAATTACTTACAATTACATCGGCAGTGTTGTCGGCTACGGGCATATTCTCAATATCGCCTTGCCGAAATTCCACGTTATTAAAACCTCGTTTTCCGGCGTTGATACGCGCTTTTTCAATCATTGCAGGCGTGAAATCTATACCGATAACCTTTCCGGTTTCACCTGTTTCGGCTCGTGCCACAAAGCAATCATTACCTGCACCGCTACCCAAATCAATTACTACGTCTCCTTTTTTGATTTTAGCAAACTGTGTTGGCAGTCCGCAACCCAAACCTAAATCGGCATCGGGATTGTAACCTTCTAAATGGGCGTAATCTTCGCTCATAATATTATACACTTCGGTTGAACAACTGCCGGAACCGCAACAAGAACACGAGTTTGTTTCCTTTTCCTGTAAAGCAATTTCACTGTATTTCTGCTTTACCATTTCTTTGATTTGTTCGTTGATTGTCATTTTTTTTGATTTTAATATTAGTCATTTTCTTTATTAACTATTTGATTACTTGACGCTGTTCGTGTTTCGTAATAAAACGAACCGAGAGGGTAAAAAAAATTTACTCAACAGCACTTGTCATTCGCAGGATTATTTACAACTTCCGTCAACAAAGCGTTGAATAACGATTTTGCCAATTTCCAATTCTTTTGATTGATACAATACAAAACCATGGGTGGCGTGAATGTTCCCTTTATTAGCCCGGCATCTTTCAACTCGTTTAGATGCTGTGACAGCGTACTTTTAGCAATTGGCAGTATTTCGGACATATCACCGTGATAGCAACAGGTTTGCTTTGCCAGCATCTGCAAAATAGCCACCCGAACAGGATGCCCGAATGCTTTGGCGAAGCGCGCCAACTGTATTTGTTCGTTTGTCAATTTTTCTTTTGCCATTATCTGAAATTCAGTTCGCAAAGATACGAATTGTTTTTCTATTTGAACAATACAAATTAGAAACTTTTTTTTTCAACTTTATTAGTGAGGCATCCATCCCGGCTTTAATCCAAATCTCTTTACTTTGGGGTGTGTTTTTTTTCTCTGGAAAGGTGCAAGCATATATATGTATGTATATCTTGTCCCTTGCACCGACGTGAATAATTATTATTCAAAAAATTTTTATTTCAAAAAAAGGTCGTATCTTTGCACCCGTGAGATATGCAGTCGAAGCATAGACAAAGTCAGAATAATAAGGATATTGAGCAGGATTTGATTGCAAAAGCGATAAGCGGTCGCTTTCTTTTTTTTATGCAGCCCGGGTGGCGGAATTGGTAGACGCGCTCGTTTCAGGTGCGAGTGGTTAATAGCTGTGCAGGTTCGAGTCCTGTTCCGGGCACAATTTTTTATTTTAAACTTATAAAGCTAAAGATTGCAGAGGCAATTCAATGATTCAATGATTCGCAATTGATTTTTTTGCGCAGGTGGTGGAATTGGTAGACACGCTACTTTGAGGGGGTAGTGCCGGTTGCGGTGTGAGAGTTCAAATCTCTTCCTGCGTACTTTATTCAATTAGAAATTAGGAATTAAGAATTAAGAGTGAATTAAGTGACAAAAAAAGATGCAAAGTTTTTTTGATTCTAAAAAATAATAACTACCTTTGCGCCCTGATTACAAAAGAAGGTTTCCATATTAGGGTTAGATCCTTGTATTTTAAGCCTTCAATTTTAAACAATTATAATTAAGCGATGTCAAAGATTTGTCAAATTACAGGAAAAAAAGCAATGGTTGGAAACAACGTTGCGCACTCAAATAAACGTACGAAACGTAAATTCAACGTGAATTTATTTACAAAGAATTTTTATTGGGTAGAGCAAGATTGTTGGGTTACCCTAAAAGTATCGGCAACGGGTTTACGGCTGATTAATAAAGTCGGTTTGGATACAGCAATCAGAAAATCGGCTGATAACGGCTATCTAATCGTATAATGACAGGAGGAAACGGAAAATGGCGAAAAAAGTAAAAGGGAATCGGATACAGGTTATTCTTGAGTGTACGGAACACAAGGCAAGCGGAATGCCGGGCACATCGCGGTATATTACCAAGAAGAACAGAAAGAATACCACAGGGCGTATGGAATTGAAGAAATACAATCCCATTTTGAAAAAAATGACAGTACATAAAGAAACCAGATAAAAGCGTAAAGATATGGCAAAAAAAGCAGTTGCAACCTTTCATAAAGGTGAAGGAAAAGCTTATACCAAAGTGATCAAGATGATTAAATCGCCCAAAACGGGTGCTTATATTTTTAAGGAAGAAATGGTTCTCAACGATGATGCAAAACATTTTTTTGCAAAGTAACGGTATTTTGAAAATTACGAACCTAAAGATCAAAATATCCGGCAGGACTTCAGGTTTTATCTCCGGTATCGAACCGGATTCGGATTTTTTCATAAAGGTGCATCAAAGGTGATGCATCTTTTTTTTGAGTCATTTGAAAGGAAAAACAAAAATAATTCGTATTTTTGTCCATTCCAAATGCTTTAATCATAATAACAAAAAAATAAGAAAGATATGAAATTCGATGTATCAAGTTCCTCATTATTAGCACGATTGCAATCTATTAGCAAGGTGATTGTCTCCAAGAGTACGTTACCTATTTTAGACAGTTTCCTTTTTCAATTGCAGGATAACAAATTGACTATTACCGCCTCAGACCCTGAAACCCGGTTAGTGACCACCGTCGATGTCATGAATGTAGAGGGCGAAGGTCTATTTGCCGTATCTGCCAAAATCTTACTCGAGCCACTAAAGAAATTACCTGAGCAACCTTTGACTTTTAGTATCAATGATGACAATTTAGAGATTTTTATTTTCTTCGAAAATGGGAAATACAATTTTATCGGTCACAACGGCGATACCTATCCTCAGCCCAAGCCATTGGGTGATAATACGATCACATTTTCGATGGAATCTCAAATTTTGCTTAATGGCGTGAATCGAACCATTTTTGCTACGGCCGAAGACGAGCTTCGTCCGGTAATGAATGGCATTTTCTTTGATATTCAGGACGAAAGTCTGACTTTTGCCGCTTCAGATGGACATAAATTGGTTCGACTGCGCAACAACTCGGTCAAATCAGAAGGCAGTGCGTCTTTAATATTTCCTAAAAAGCCGGCTACGTTATTAAAGAGTCTGCTGACCAAAAATTCGGATCCCGTAATGATTCAATTTGATGAGAATTGCGCCTATATAACCACCAACAACTTTAAAATGGTATGCCGGTTGATAGAAGGTCGCTATCCGAATTTCAACAGCGTGATTCCCATTGACAATCCCAACAGGCTGTTAATAGACCGTTCCATGTTTTTACTTGCTTTAGAAAGGGTCATTGTCTTTTCAAATCCCGCAAGTAGTTTGGTTAAACTACAATTATTAAACGATTTGGTAATTATTTCGACCCAAGATATTGATTTTTCGACTTCGGCAGAAGAAAAAATCAATTGCCAATATAATGGTATGGATATGAGTATTGGGTTTAAAGGTACATTCCTGATAGAAATGTTGACCAGTATCAATGCGACTGAAATTGTGCTGGCATTGGCCGATTCATCGCGTGCCGGAGTGATCACACCGGCTGAAGATGAAGAGGATGAAGAATTACTCATGCTGTTAATGCCAATGGTATTAAGCGATTAAATAAAGCTTTCGATGGAAATACAT